>NZ_BAAAIZ010000017.1:50241-133349 GCF_039526425.1 Streptomyces thermospinosisporus | reverse complement strand
GCCCGCCCTTCACGGGCGGACGGCGGCACAGGGCACCGGGAGGTGCCGGGGCGTCAGAGGGCGGAGCCCGCCTTCCACTGCTCCCAGCTCATGTTCCAGCCGTTGAGGCCGTTGTCCGGGGCGATGGTCTTGTCGCCGGTGTTCTGCACGACGACCACGTCACCGATGAGCGAGTTGTTGTAGAACCAGGCGCCCGGCGTGTTCGGGTCGTTGGCGCCCTTGACGTCCTGCAGGCCCACGCAGCCGTGGCTGGTGTTGACGTTGCCGAAGATGGACTTGGCGCCCCAGTAGTTGCCGTGGATGAAGGTGCCGGAGGTGCTCAGACGCATGGCGTGCGGCACGTCCTTGATGTCGTACTCGCCCTCGCCGTCGTCGTCGGTGAAGCCGACGGTCGCGCCGTTCATCCGGGTCTCCTTGAACTTCTCGGAGATCACCATCTGGCCCTCGTACGTCTTGTTCTCGGGCGAGCCGGCGGAGATCGGGATGGTCCGGATGGTCTTGCCGTCCTGCGTGACCTTCATCTGCTTGGTCTTGGCGTCGACGTAGGAGACCTGGTTCCGGCCGATCTTGAAGGTGACCGTCTTCTGCTGCACGCCGTAGACGCCCTCGGCGCCCTCGACCCCGTCGAGCGCCAGCTTGAGGGTCACGGTGGAGCCCTCCTGCCAGTACTTCTCCGGGCGGCAGTCCATGCGGTTGGCGTTGAACCAGTGGCAGGCCACCTCCTGACCGCTGGTGCTGGTGACGGTGATCCCCTTCTGCACCGCGGCCTTGTTGGTGATCGCCTTGTCGAAGTTGATCGACACCGGCATGCCGACGCCGACGGTGCTGCCGTCGTCCGGGGTGAAGGTGCCGATGAAGCTGTTGGCCGGGGAGACGGTGGTGAACGAGGCGTTCTCGTGGGCGGCGCGGCCCTCGGAGTCCTCGGCGGTGACCGACAGCTTGTAGGTGGTGGCACGCTCCAGCTGGACGGAGGGCTTCCAGCTCTTCTTGTCCGCCGATATCTCGCCCTCGACGGGCGTGCCGTCGGCGGTGGTCAGCTTCACCTCGGTGAGCGTGCCCTTGGCCACGGTCACGGTGGCGGCCTTGTTGATGGAGGCGTTGGTCGAGCCGTCCTTCGGCGTGATCTTGATCTGTGCCTCGGAGGACTTCTTGGCGGCGGCCTCGTCGACCTGGGACTGCGAGTCGCCGTTCCCCCCGTCGCCGGAGCCGTTGTCGTCGCCGCCGGAGCAGCCCGAGAGCACCAGCACTCCACCGAGCAGAGCGGACGCGGCCATCAGACCCCTGCGCCGCTTACCGTCCGTCATCACACGCTTCTCCATCGTTGCCGATTCCCCAGGTCCCCCGCGAGCCCTCCCGCCCGGGCACGCCCGGCCCGAGAAGACCCCGCAATAGCTTTCAACGCTACGACCGTTCGATCCCGTTCCCCACGGCCCGCGGGTGTGGGGCTCACCACGTCCGCTGTGGCGGACGGTGCGGAAGTCGGTCCGCGCGCCGGTTGAGACGTCGTGTGCCCGGGCGGCGGTTGCCGCCACGGGTCACGATTTCCCCAAGCCGGTCGGCCGGCTGCCGTCCCGCCGTCACCGCGGGCACAGGACCGGTCCTGGCTCATGGTCGTCCAGAGCCGTCAGATTCCTGTCAGTCGTAACCGTCAGTCGTCCCGTCAGTCCTCCCGCCAGTCCTCCCGTCAGTCGTCCTGTCAGTCGGCCTTCAGCCGTCCCGTCAGTCGTCGTAGGGCTCGTCGCCGCCATCATCCTCGCCGAGGTCCCACTCGGGCGAGTCCGGGTCGTAGTCGATCCGCTCACTGCTCCAGGAGGCCTGCTGCAGTTCCACCCCCGGCACCTCCCCCACCAGGTCGAACGGGTCCACCAGATAGGCGAGGGCCTCGGCCGTGTCCTCCGTCACAGCGCTCTCGGCGTGCGCCCGCTCCGCCTCCGGCATGCCCTCGTCCTCGGCGATCCGGCGCAGCGCGGCCTCGGTCACCGCGCCCTCGTCGTCGACCTGGAGCACGACCTCGAGACGAATCCGTACAAACCCTGATGTCTCTGCAGTAGTCATGCCCGGAGGGTACGGCCGGAGGCTCCCGTGACTTTCCTGTGACCCGCGACTTTCACTAACATCGCCCCACACGGCCAATTCGCCAGCGCCACAAGGGGATCGATATTCCGTGTCATCCGCCGTCCGTCCGTTGCTGACCGCCACCGCCGCGGGCACCCTGCTGTGCGCCCTGTGGTTCGTCCCGTCCGCCAACGCGACCTCGGAATCCGCGGAGCCGGCCACGACCAGCCCGTCCCCGCAGGCCACCGAGCAGGGCCGAGCGGCGTCCGCCCCCTTGAACAGCGCCGAGGAGGCCGACGCCGGGCAGAGCGGCGCCGACCGGGAGGACGCCCGCCTCGCCGCGACGGGCTCCTTCGACAGCACCCCGTACATACTCGGCGGCACGTCCTTCCTCGCCTTCGGGGCGGCCTTCGTCACCTACTCGATCCGCCGCGAGCGCCTCGACTCCTAGCCCGCGCGCCCCGCACAACTCACGCTCACCGAACGGCAGTACGCCCATCCCCACGTGACGACCGTCGGGGCCCCGCGGACACCTCCGCGAGACCCCGTCACGACCACGACGGCGCATCACCTCACCGCAGCGGCCCGGTGACCTTCTCCGCGGCCGCGATCAGACGTCCCTCCCGCACGAACGCCTCCGCCACGGCGAGATCCGGCGCCAGATAGCGGTCCGCGCCGGGACCTGCGACCCCCGCCTCCCGTACGGCGTCGATGACGGCCCGCGTCGCGGGCGCGGGCGTGAGACCCTCGCGCAGCTCCACGGCCCGGGTGGCCGCGTACAGCTCCACCGCGATGACCCGGGTGAGATTGTCAACGGCCGTGCGCAGCTTGCGTGCCGCCGACCAGCCCATGGACACATGGTCCTCCTGCATCGCGGAGGACGGGATGGAGTCCGCCGACGCCGGTACGGCGAGCCGCTTCATCTCGCTCACCAGCGCGGCCTGCGTGTACTGGGCGATCATCAGACCGGAGTCCACACCGGCGTCGTCGGCGAGGAACGGCGGGAGACCGTGGCTGCGGTTCTTGTCCAGCAGCCGGTCGGTGCGGCGCTCGGCGATGGAGGCGAGGTCGGCGGCGGCGATGGCGAGGAAGTCCAGCACATAGGCGACCGGGGCGCCGTGGAAGTTGCCGTTGGACTCCACCCGGCCGTCGGGCAGCACCACCGGATTGTCGACGGCGGAGGCCAGTTCGCGCTCGGCGACCGTCCGGGCGTGCGCCAGGGTGTCCCGTCCGGCGCCCGCCACCTGCGGGGCGCAGCGCACGGAGTAGGCGTCCTGGACCCGCGGGGCGTCGTCCTGGTGATGCCCCGTCAGACCCGAACCCTTCAGCACGGCCAGCATGTTGGCGGCGCTGGCGGCCTGGCCGGGGTGCGGGCGGATGGCGTGCAGCTCGGGGGCGAGGACCTTGTCGGTGCCGAGCAGCGCCTCGAGGGTGAGGGCGGCGGTGACGTCGGCGGACTTGTACAGGGTCTCCAGGTCGGCGAGGGCCATGACCAGCATGCCGAGCATGCCGTCGGTGCCGTTGAGCAGGGCGAGGCCCTCCTTCTCGCGCAGCTCTACGGGCCGGATGCCGTGCTCGGCCAGCAGCTCGGCGGCGGGCCGCACCGTCCCGTCCGGTCCCTCCGCCTCGCCCTCGCCCATCAGCGTCAGGGCGCAGTGGGACAGCGGGGCCAGGTCGCCGGAGCAGCCGAGGGAGCCGTACTCGTGCACGACCGGGGTGATGCCGGCGTTCAGCACGTCGGCCATGGTCTGCGCGACCTCGGGCCGTACGCCGGTGTGCCCGGAACAGACGGTCTTCAGCCGGAGGAACATCAGGGCCCGGACGACCTCGCGCTCCACCCGGGGCCCCATGCCGGCGGCGTGCGAGCGGACGATGTTGCGCTGCAGCTGAGCGCGCAGGTCGGGGCTGATGTGCCGGGTCGCCAGGGCGCCGAAGCCGGTGCTCACCCCGTAGACCGGGTCCGGCTTGGCGGCCAGCGCGTCCACGATCTCCCGGGACGCGGCGAGCGCTGCCACCGCCTCGGGCGACAGCTCGATGCGGGCGCCGCCGCGCGCCACGGCGAGCACGTCGGCCGCGGTCACGCCGGACGTCCCCACCACCACAGTGTGCATATCCATATTCAGGAGCGTACGCAGTGAATTCCGAACTGTCACCACTGGGAGCGGGGTTCACCCCTTACCGATCCGGTCACAACGCCGCCTTCAGGGCGCGTGCCGGCCCCGGAAGCGCCGCCGCTCCCCGTCGCCCGCCTCGCCCACCGGCTCGTCCGCGAGCCGTACGACGGGATCGTCGGGGCCCTCCCGTCCGGCGACCACCGGATGGTCCAACCGCTCGGCCTTGGCCCGGTACTGCGCCGCGTCGGCCAGCCGGAACAGCCGCCGCGCCGAATGCACCGGACCGATCGGATCCCCCGTGGACGCCACTCCGCAGGCCACCCCGTCCCCGAGCCCCAGTTCGACGGCCCTGCGGCACACCTGGTCGGCCGCCTTGACCACCTCGTCCGCCGGCGGCCCCACTACCAGCAGACAGAACTCGTCCCCGCCGAGCCGCGCCGCCAGCGCGCCCGGCAGGGTGGCGCCGCACAGCGACAGCACGGTCCCGAACCGCTCCAGCAGCCGGTCGCCCACGGCATGACCGAGCGTGTCGTTCACCCGCTTCAGCCCGTTGAGATCGCACACCACCAGGCTGACCACGGCGCCGTCGCGCCGATGCCGCTCGATGGCCTCGTCCAGCCGTGCGTCCACCGCCCGCCGGTTGGCCAGCCCGGTCAGCGCATCGGTGTACGCCAGCCGCCTGGCCTCCTCCAGCCGCTCCGTCTGCGCGATGCCCGCGGCCACCACGGCGGCGAGGACCGTCGCGAAATCGGCGTCACTGCGACCGAAGACGGGCGCACCGACCGGGCGAGCCACATACAGCTCACCCCAGGCCCGCCCGTGCAGCACGATCGGGGCGACCACACAGCAGCCCCGGCCGCGGCGGCGCAGGGCGGCCACCCGCTGATGGCAGTAGCCCGGCCGGCCGGCCGCCGCCCCCTCGGCCGTCTCCACCCAGGCGTCCGGCTCACCGCCGCCGGCCCACCGTTCGTGCAGGAACTCGGTGATCTCGGCGAACTGATGCACCGGGTAGGACTCGTCCTCGGGGAACTCCTCCTCCCCCTCGGCCAGCTCACCGACGTTCACCAGGACGCGGAGCCGGCCGAGCTCCCGCTCCCACACGGAGAGGGCGGCGAAGCTGCCGCCGAGGGCACGGCGGGCGCCGGTGGCCGCCGCCTTCCAGGCCTCCCGCGCGTTCTGCGCCGCGGCCATGCTCTGGGCCAGCGCCACCACCGCCGTCAGCCGGCTGTCCTCACCCATTCCTCCAGGCTAGGGAGGTTTACGCAGGAAAGGGACTCAAAACGGGCGAAAGGGTCGCACCCGTCCGCGGAGCACCTCCCGTCACTCGCCGGGCCACTGAGGCTTGCGCTTCTCGTTGAAGGCCGCCACACCCTCCGCCCTGTCCCCGGAGAAGGCCACGGAGCGCCAGGCCGCGTCCTCGATCTCCAGTCCGGCCGGCAGGTCGATCCCGTGACCGAGGCGCAGGGCCCGCTTGGCGGCACGCAGCCCCACCGGCGAGTTGGCCGCCATCCGCGCGGCCAGGCTCAGGGCCTCCTCCCGGTCCCGGCCCTCCTCCACCAGCTGATCCACGAGGCCCAGCTCGCGGGCCTCCTCCGCCTGCACTCTCCGCGCGGTGAAGATCAGCTCGGCCGCCCGCGCGGCCCCCACCCGCCGCGGCAGCAGCTGCGTCCCGCCACCGCCCGGGATCACCCCCACGGAGACCTCCGGCAGCCCCACCACCGCCGTACGGTCCGCCACGATGACATCGCAGGACAGAGCCAGCTCGAAGCCGCCGCCCAGCGCGAAGCCGTGCACCGCCGCCACCGTGGGCATCGGCAGCTCCAGCACACCCGTGTACGCACCGCGCGCCACCGGCCGCTGGCGCACCAGATCGGCGTCGCTGAACGAGTTCCGCTCCTTCAGGTCCGCACCCACGCAGAACGCCCGCTCGTGCGACGAGGTCAGCACCACCACCCGCACCCCGCGGTCCGCGCTCAGCGCCGCACACGCCCCGGCGATGGACCGGGCCATCTCGGTCGACACGGCGTTCATGGCCTTGGGCCGGTCGAGGACCAGCTCCGCGACATGCCCCTCCTCATGCCGCCGCACCAGCACGAACTCCCCGAACCGCTCCTCGCTCATGACACCCTCCGGTTAACGTGTGTTAACAAGTTTGCCGTTCCGATCATCGCAGGCCGCGTCCGCCGGGAAAAGGGCGTACGCCCGGTTCCCCGATCACCCCCCGTCCACCCGTTCGAGTGACTTCGGGCGACTTCCGGCCCCGCCGCCCCGCCGAACGCCTAACGTGCGCAGCACGGCGGGCGCACTCGGGGGCGCGTTCGCAGGGGAGGGGGATCGCGATGACCACGGACACACCACAGCGCACGACCCAGCGTCCACCCGCGCGCGTCCGCTTCACCACCCGCATCCGGGGCCGTCACCGCCGGCCCCGCCACCGCAAGGCCCTGGTGGCCGCGGGCGGCCTGGCCCTGGCCATGGGCGCGATGAGCGTCGTACGCCTGGCCACCACCCCCGGCCCCGCGGACACCGCCATCGGGACCACCCCCGTCACCCCCGCGGTGACCCTCAGCCCCTCCGCGACGCCCCCGTCCCCGGACCGGACCGGCGCACCCCGCCCCGACCGGCCACGCCCGACCTCCCCCACCGCCCTGGGCGCCAAGGACTCCACGCCCCTCCCGGAAGCCGTGGAGGACAAGCAACCACCCGACTCACCGGCCCCGGCGACCCCGTCCGCACCCTCCGGTCCGGACAAGCCTCCGCCCGCATCATCGACGCCCCGGACACCACCGCAGGACCGCCGCCCGGCCCCGGGGCCCCCTGCCCCGCCCCACGCCCCGTCGACGCCCCCACCCCCCGCCGACGACGACACACCCGGAGGCGGAAACGGCGGCGGCAGCGACAACGACCAGGGCCTGTGTGTACCGCTCCTCGGCGTCTGCGTAGGCGGCGGCCTGGGACTCGGCCTGGGACTCGGCCTCGGACTCGGACTCGGAGGCTAGGAGGAGGACGACGAGGCCGGGGCGGAGTCACGGCGGGTGAGCAGCCAGGGCTCCACGACACCCAGACCACGCACCGGACGCTGCCACATCGGCTGCAGGGCGAACCGGTACGCCGGCGGCTCCTCCCCCTCCTTCTCCGCGGCCGCCGCTGCCTCCGCCGCGGCCGCCTCGGAGGCGGGGGCGTCACCGGTACGGATCAGCTCCTCGGCGAACGCGGTGTCCACCAGGACGGCGTCCCGGGGAGCTATCGAGGTGAGCCGGGAGGCCAGGTTCACCGTCGTCCCGAACACATCGCCCATACGGGTGGTCACCGTGCCGAAGGCCATCCCGACCCGCAGCTCCGGCATGGTCTCGTCGTTCGCCATCGTCTCGATCAGCCGCAGGGCGATCTCCGCGGCCGTACCCGCGTCGTCGGCGGCGTACAGCACCTCGTCGCCCAGCGTCTTGATCAGCCGTCCGCCGCGGGCGGCCACCAGGTCCGCTGCCGTGGTCTCGAAGGCCTCGACCAGCTCGCCGAGCTCCTCCTCCTCCATCCGCCGGGTGAGGCGGGTGAAGCCCACGAGGTCGGCGAAGCCGACGGCCAGGCGGCGGTCGACCATCTCCTCGTCGTCGGCGCCCTGCACCACGCGGCCGGCCGAGGCGGCGAGCTGCCGGCGCCAGACGTAGACCAGGAACTCCTCCAGCTCGGGCAGGAGCAGCTCGATGATCGGGTAGGTCACCTCGGTGCGGGTCATGCCCGGCTCGGGCGGCTCGGTCAGCCCCTCGAGGAAGGAATCGATCTGCCACTCGGCCAGGCGGGCGGTGGTCTGGCCGGTGGAACGTGCCACCTGTACGGCCATGGCCTCGCTCAGCAGCCCCGCCTCCACGAGACCGGCGAGGCGGCGCAGGGCGAGTACGTCGGCTTCGGTGAGGGCCTTGGCCTGGCCGACGTCGGCGAAGCCCATGGCTCGCCAGAAGCGGGTGGCGAGTTCCATGGTGACGCCGGCGCTGCGGGCTGCCTGGAACGGGGTGTAACGGCGCTCGGCGCCCAGAATGAGCTGTTCGAGGCGCAGAGCGAGCGGATCCTCACCGGTGTCGGCGCCCTGCGCGTCCGTGCCGGAACCCGAGTCGTCGACGGTCACGCGTTGCTGCCCTTCCGATCTGCCATGGCCATGTATCGACCGGCCACAACTCTACGGCAGGTGTGCGCCAGCTCACTCCGTTCGGTCGAGCAGGGGGTGAGGTGAGGGGGTGCACCTGCCTGACGGGGTTGCGCGGGTGCGTGCATTGTCAGCGCCGGTTTGTGCGGGGGGCTGCGCCCGGCTGAGGAGGGGGCGCCCTTTGAGCGGGGCTCGCGCGCATTCGGGTTGACCTGGGTCCACGGGCACCCGGGGTGGGTGCGGTCCACGGGCACCCGGGGTGGGGGCTGGCCGGGGGTGGGTTGCGCTAGCCCCGCTGAAGGGGGTGCCTCCCCCACTCTCGGCTGCGCTCGAGCGGGGGCACCCCCATCGCCCACCCTCCCCCACTCTCGACTTCGCTCGAGCGGGGGGACCCCCATCCGACTTCGCTCGAGCGGGGGGACCCCCATCGCCCCAGGCGGCACGAATGCCCGCAGCCAGGCGGTTGGCGTAACGCCCATGCGCTTGGGCAACGCCTGGACGGGCACCCGGCGCGGGTGTGGGCCGGGGGTAGGTGGCGCTCACCCGCGCTGGCGGGGTGCCTCCCCCACTCTCGGCTGCGCTCGAGCGGGGGCACCCCCATCGCCCACCCTCCCCCACTCTCGACTTCGCTCGAGCGGGGGGGACTCCCATCGCCCCAGGCGGCACGAATGCCCGCAGTTGGGCGGGCCTGGCTGCCCGCAGCTACGTGGGCGTGGTAGCCGCGCACGGCGATCAGCAAGGGCACCGGGCTTGGGCGGCCGCAGGCGCGCGCGGACGGGAGGGGTCGGGGTGGTGGTGTCCGCCCGCAGCGGCTGGCGCGTCAACCGCAGTAGTCCGTAGGAAGCCGATTTCGCGCCGGACCGAGGACGGATACCACCACCGCGGCCCCGACTCACCCACCCACCGTGGGCGCTACGCGCACCCCCACCGGAGGGACAGTTGCGCCGCAGGCATGGCCACGCGCACCCCCACCCAGCCGCGCGGACGCGAGGCGCGCGACCCAGGAGAGCCGTGCCGGCGCCGCAGAATCGGACGCGCCCCCACCCAGCCGCAGCCAGCCGCAACGCGCCCTCAGTCCGCGGGGCGCAGGTGGATGATGTCGCCGGCGCCCACCAGTTCGCGAAGACCCTCGGGGGTGGCGAGGATCAGGCGGCCCTCGGAGTCGATGGCCACCGCCTCCCCCACCACGGACCGGTCCCCGGGCAGCTCCGCCCGCACCGTGCGGCCCAGCGTCGCGCACCCCGCCGCGTACGCCTCCTGCAGCCGGCACAGCCCCGCGTCACCCCCGGCCGCACGCCACCGCCCGTACCAGTCGTCCAGCGACCGCAGCACCCCCCGCAGCAGCGTCTCCCGGTCCGTGCTCACCGCCCCCGCCAGCGCCAGCGACCCCGCCGTCGGCACCGGCAGCTCCGCCTCCCGCAGCGTCACGTTGATCCCGACGCCGATCACCACACCGCCGTCCCCGGCCCGCTCCAGCAGGATCCCGCCCGCCTTGCGCTCCTCACCGCCGACCTTCACCAGCAGGTCGTTGGGCCACTTCAGCGCCGTGTCCACCCCGGCCGCCCGCGACAGCCCCGCCGCCACCGCGACCCCGGTCAGCAACGGCAGCCACCCCCACCGCTCCACCGGCACACCCTCCCCGGGCCTGAGCAGCACCGAGAAGAACAGCCCGGACCGCGCCGGCGCGGTCCACTGCCGGTCCAGCCGCCCGCGCCCCGCCGTCTGCTCCTCGGCGACCAGCACGGCACCTTCCCCGGCCTCCCCCTTCAGCGCCCGCTCCACCAGATCCGAGTTCGTCGACCCCGTGCGCTGCACCACGTCCACCTCGGACCACAGGCTCCCCTCCCGCACCAGCCCCCGCCGCAGCGCGGCCACATTCAGCGGAGGCCGCTCGAGATCGGACCAAGGACTGCTGTTCTCTGATGCATCACGCGGCGTCATGCAAGCCACGATAGGTGTGGCAAAGACCGCACTGCCGATGTCAAGGCACCCCACTACGCTACGGATGAGTAACCGTCCCCCCTTTTGAGCAGGCAGGGAGCCGCATCCCGATGTCCGAGCCGGAAGAGCAGCAGCCTGACATTCACACGACCGCGGGCAAGCTCGCGGATCTGCAGCGCCGTATCGAAGAGGCGACGCACGCCGGCTCCGCACGCGCCGTCGAGAAGCAGCACGCCAAGGGCAAGCTGACGGCCCGTGAGCGGATCGACCTCCTGCTCGACGAGGGTTCCTTCGTCGAACTGGACGAGTTCGCCCGGCACCGCTCCACCAACTTCGGCCTCGACGCCAACCGCCCCTACGGTGACGGCGTCGTCACCGGGTACGGCACCGTCGACGGCCGCCCGGTCGCCGTGTTCTCCCAGGACTTCACCGTCTTCGGCGGAGCCCTCGGCGAGGTCTACGGCCAGAAGATCGTCAAGGTCATGGACTTCGCGCTGAAGACCGGCTGCCCGGTCATCGGCATCAACGACTCCGGCGGCGCCCGCATCCAGGAGGGTGTCGCCTCCCTCGGCGCGTACGGCGAGATCTTCCGCCGCAACACCCACGCCTCCGGTGTGATCCCGCAGATCAGCCTGATCGTCGGCCCCTGCGCGGGCGGCGCGGTCTACTCCCCGGCGATCACCGACTTCACGATCATGGTCGACCAGACCAGCCACATGTTCATCACCGGCCCCGACGTCATCAAGACCGTCACCGGCGAGGACGTCGGCTTCGAGGAGCTCGGCGGCGCCCGCACCCACAACACCGCCTCCGGCGTCGCCCACCACATGGCCGGCGACGAGAAGGACGCCATCGAGTACGTCAAGCAGCTCCTGAGCTACCTGCCGTCCAACAACCTCTCCGAGCCCCCGTCCTTCCCCGAGGAGGCCGACCTCACGGTCACCGACGAGGACCGCGAGCTGGACACGATCGTCCCGGACTCGGCGAACCAGCCCTACGACATGCACTCCGTCATCGAGCACGTCCTCGACGACGCCGAGTTCTTCGAGACCCAGCCGATGTTCGCCCCGAACATCGTCACCGGCTTCGGCCGCGTCGAGGGCCACCCCGTCGGCATCGTGGCGAACCAGCCGATGCAGTTCGCCGGCTGCCTGGACATCCAGGCCTCGGAGAAGGCCGCCCGCTTCGTGCGCACTTGCGACGCCTTCAACATCCCGGTGCTGACCTTCGTCGACGTCCCCGGCTTCCTGCCCGGCGTCGACCAGGAGCACGACGGCATCATCCGCCGCGGCGCCAAGCTGATCTACGCCTACGCCGAGGCGACGGTCCCCCTGATCACCGTGATCACCCGCAAGGCCTTCGGCGGCGCCTACGACGTCATGGGCTCCAAGCACCTGGGCGCCGACCTCAACCTGGCCTGGCCCACCGCCCAGATCGCGGTGATGGGCGCGCAGGGCGCGGTCAACATCCTGCACCGCCGCACCATCGCGGAGGCGGACGACCCCGAGGCGACCCGCGCCCGGCTGATGCAGGAGTACGAGGACACCCTCCTCAACCCCTACATCGCCGCCGAGCGCGGCTACATCGACGCGGTGATCATGCCGTCCGACACCCGCGGCCACATCGTCCGCGGCCTGCGTCAGCTGCGGACCAAGCGGGAATCCCTGCCCCCGAAGAAGCACGGCAACATCCCCCTGTAAGGAGCCGTTGTGACGATCAAGGTCGTACGGGGCAACCCGACACCGGAGGAGCTCGCCGCCGCCCTGGCGGTGGTGAGGGCCCGCGCCGCGGCGGCCTCCGCCGAGCCGTCCGGCGCGCCCGCTCCTCGCGACGCGTGGTCCGACCCCTCCCGGATCGCGGCGGGCCATCTGCCGCAGCCGGGCCCGGCGTCCTGGACCCGCACGTACTGGCCGGCCTGACCCGCCGGCGCCCCTCGGCGGCACGGGGCGGGGCTGCTGTGCAGCCCCGCCCCGCGAACACCCAGCCGCGCGTGCTGTGCAGCCCCGCCCCGCGAACACCCAGCCGCGCGTGCTGTGCAGCCCCGCCCCGCGAACACCCAGCCGCGCGTGCTGTGCAGCCCCGCCCCGCGAACACCCAGCCGCGCGTGATTTGAGTACGCCTACTCAGGCGCCCCGCACCCCCGAAGCCGCAGGCTGGGTGCATGCTGTGGTCCGACCCCGAGAACGAACCGCCCGAAGAACTGCGGAACACGCAGGCGATGCTGCGGCGGCTGGGCGTTCTCATGGCGTTGGCCATGGTGCTCGCGATGCTCGTGATCGGCGTGAGGTGAGGCATCGAAGTGAGGTGAGGCATCGAAGTGAGGTGAGGCATCGGCGTGAGGTGAGGCATGCGGGGGACGCCGATACGCTGACCGCATGACTGATCAGCCGCGCCGCCGACTCGTGCTCGCCTCCGCCTCCCCCGCCCGGCTGGGACTGCTCCGCCAGGCCGGACTCGAACCCGAGGTGGTCGTCAGCGGAGTCGACGAGGACGCCGTCACCGCCCCCACCCCGGCCGAGCTGGCGCTCGCCCTGGCCGAGGCGAAGGCCTCGGTGGTCGCCGCCAAGCCCGAGGTCAAGGGCGCCATCGTGATCGGCTGCGACTCGGTGCTGGAGCTGGACGGCCAGGCCCTCGGCAAGCCCGCCGACGCCGAGGAGGCCACCGCGCGCTGGAAGTCCATGCGGGGACGCGCCGGCGTCCTGCAGACCGGCCACTGCGTCTACGAGACCCTCAGCGGCCGCTACGCCTCCGCCACCGCCTCCACCGTGGTCCGCTTCGGCGAGCCCACGGACGAGGAGATCGCCGCCTATGTCGCCTCCGGCGAGCCGCTGCACGTCGCCGGGGCGTTCACCCTGGACGGCCGTTCCGCCCCGTTCATCGACGGCATCGACGGCGACCACGGCAATGTGATCGGCATCAGCCTGCCGCTGGTGCGCAAGCTGATGGCCGAGGTGGGCGTCGGCATCACCGAGCTGTGGGCGCCGGCGGAGGAGTGACCGGGGAGCCGTCTCCGGCCCTGCCGTCGTCCGTGCCGCCGCCCGCGCTGTCGCCCGGGCCGCCGGCCGAGCCACCCCCCGTGCCACCACCGGTGCCGCCCTCGGGGGTGGCGTCGGCGGGCCCGGCGGGCTGCTCCGGGCGGTCGTACGTCATCAGCAGCAGCACGATGAGCCCCAGCATCACCACCATGAACACGAACTCGGCCGCGCCCAGCAGCCCCCAGGCGAAGGCGCCCAGCAGGCCGTGCACCACCGCCGCGCTGATCAGCAGCACCCGGCCGAGCCCGGCGGGCGCGCGGTCGCGCAGGGCCACCAGCAGGGCCACCAGGCCGCACAGGGCGAAGTAGAGCCCGAAGACGACCCCGCCGATCTTCGAGGACACCGACATCATGTCCGGGTCCAGACCGGCCAGCGACATGTCCTGCCGGTCGACGACGACCCCGAGGAACCAGTTCACGGCGGCGATGCCGAGCGCCTCGGCGAACAGCACGACTGCCACGATCCACGCCACCGGTCTGCGTACCACCGGTCCCCACCCACTTCCGAGCACGACTGTCGTTACCCCGAGTATGTTCGGGCCGACCCGCACGCTACTAACGGGTAAACCTGGGGACAAGGGTTCCTGCGCGGGCAAAGAATCATTGGGCCATTCGTAGGGACTCCACAAAGAAACGAAGTGGGCCGCAGCACGCCTTCACAGAGACCTTGACCACATGGGGCGGCTAGGGTTTGCCGAGGGAGTCCTGCGTACCCGTGGTGCGACAAGGGATTTCGCGGGTCGAGCGAGCCTCGAATCACGCTCCGTGTGGGCAAGCTCACCATTGGGGACGGGTCGAAGTGCCGTGTCGGCAGTCCCTAAACTCGGCTTGTTTCAAGGAGGGAGCCTCAATCGTGCGCAAGGTGCTCATCGCCAACCGTGGCGAAATCGCTGTCCGCGTGGCCCGGGCCTGCCGGGACGCCGGGATCGCGAGCGTGGCCGTCTACGCGGACCCGGACCGGGACGCTCTGCATGTCCGCGCCGCGGATGAGGCGTTCGCCCTGGGCGGTGACACCCCCGGGACCAGCTACCTCGACATGGACAAGGTGCTGAAGGCGGCGCGCGAGTCGGGCGCGGACGCGATCCACCCCGGCTACGGGTTCCTGTCCGAGAACGCGGATTTCGCCCAGGCGGTGATCGACGCGGGGCTGATCTGGATCGGCCCGCCGCCGCAGGCGATCCGCGATCTGGGTGACAAGGTCGCGGCGCGGCACATCGCCCAGCGGGCGGGCGCCCCGCTGGTCGCCGGTACGCCCGACCCGGTGTCGGGCGCCGAGGAGGTCGTGGCCTTCGCCGAGCAGCACGGGCTCCCCATCGCGATCAAGGCTGCGTTCGGTGGCGGTGGCCGCGGTCTGAAGGTCGCCCGCACGCTCGAAGAGGTTCCCGAGCTGTACGACTCCGCCGTGCGTGAGGCCGTGGCCGCGTTCGGGCGCGGCGAGTGCTTCGTGGAGCGGTACCTGGACAAGCCGCGGCACGTGGAGACGCAGTGCCTGGCCGACAAGCACGGCAATGTGGTCGTGGTCTCCACGCGTGACTGCTCGCTGCAGCGGCGGCACCAGAAGCTGGTCGAGGAGGCGCCGGCGCCGTTCCTCTCCGAGGAGCAGGTGGCCGAGCTGTACCGGGCGTCCAAGGCGATCCTGAAGGAGGCCGGGTACGTCGGGGCCGGCACCGTGGAGTTCCTGGTCGGCTCGGACGGCACGATCTCCTTCCTCGAGGTCAACACGCGACTGCAGGTCGAGCACCCGGTGACGGAGGAGGTCACGGGGATCGACCTGGTGCGGGAGATGTTCCGCATCGCCGACGGCGAGGAGCTGGGGTACGACGACCCGCCGGTGCGGGGTCACTCCATCGAGTTCCGCATCAACGGTGAGGACCCGGGGCGCAACTTCCTGCCGGCGCCGGGGACGGTCACGAAGTTCGCTCCGCCGTCGGGGCCGGGGGTCCGGCTGGACGCGGGTGTGGAGTCCGGCAGTGTGATCGGGCCGGCCTGGGACTCGCTGCTGGCGAAGCTGATCATCACCGGGCGCACCCGCAAGGAGGCGCTGCAGCGGGCCTCGCGGGCACTGGCGGAGTTCCAGATCGAGGGCATGGCCACGGCCATCCCCTTCCACCGCGCGGTGGTCACCGACCCGGCGTTCGCGCCGGAGCTGAAGGGGTCGGACGAGCCGTTCACCGTGCACACGCGGTGGATCGAGACGGAGTTCGTCAACGAGATCAAGCCGTTCGCCGCGCCTGCGGAGGCGGCGGCGGAGGACGAGCCGGGCCGGGAGACGGTGGTCGTCGAGGTCGGCGGCAAGCGGCTGGAGGTCTCACTGCCGGCGTCCCTGGGCATGTCGCTGGCGCGGACGGGTCTGGCGGCAGGTGCCAAGCCGAAGCGCCGCGCGGCGAAGAAGTCGGGGCCGGTCGCCTCGGGTGACACGCTGGCGTCGCCGATGCAGGGCACCATCGTCAAGGTCGCCGTGGAGGAGGGCCAGGAGGTCAAGGAAGGCGACCTGGTCGTCGTCCTCGAGGCGATGAAGATGGAGCAGCCCCTGAACGCCCACAAGTCCGGCACGATCAAGGGCCTCAACGCAACGGTGGGCGCGTCGGTATCGTCCGGCGCCGCCATCTGCGAAATCAAGGACTGACGCTGCCGCTGGGCACACCTGAGCAGGGTGCGCGCCGCCGACCTGCGGCGTCACCCTGCACCTCCGGTGGGGGGCGCGTGGCCATGCCTGCGGCGCACCTGCCCCTCCGGTGGGGTGCGCTTCGTCCCTGCCCGCGGCCCGGTGGGGGTTCGCGTCTCATGCCTGCGGCGCACCTGCCCCTCCGGTGGGGTGCGCTTCGTCCCTGCCCGCGGCCCGGTGGGGGTTCGCGTCTCATGCCTGCGGCGCAACTGCGGCTCCGGTGGGGGTGCGCGTAGCGCCTACTCCCGGTGGGTGAGTCGGGCCCGGGGTGGTGGTATCCGTCCTCGGTCCGGCGCGAAATCGGCTTCCTTTTGACCCCTGCGGTCGACGCGCCATTCGCTGCGGGCGGACACCACCACCCCGGCCCCTCCCCGCCGCGGGCGTCCGCGGCACGCCTAAGGCCGGTGGCCTGCTGATCGCCGTGCGCGACGGCCCGTAACTGCGGGCAGTCGTGCCGCTGGGGCGATGGGGGTCCCCCCGCTCGAGCGAAGCCGAGAGTGGGGGAGGGTGGGCGATGGGGGTCCCCCCGCTCGAGCGAAGCCGAGCGTGGGGGAGGGTGGGCGATGGGGGTCCCCCCGCTCGAGCGAAGCCGAGAGTGGGGGAGGGTGGGCGATGGGGGTGCCCCCGCTCGAGCGCAGCCGAGAGTGGGGGAGGCACCCCTTGCAGCGGGGCTGGCGCAAACCCACCCCCGCCCAGCCCCCACCCCGGGTGCACTCCCAAGAAGGGCTCAACGGGCCCCTGCTAATGGGCTGCTAACGGCAGGTCAACGCCTACGCAAGTCCGCGACCCGAGCGCGTTCGTTGGTCTGAGGTTCTGTCAGGGTGACCGCGGACCTGAGGGGGCCCTGGCGGCGTGGGCCCGGGAGTGGAACGTCCCGGCGTTGTTGGCGGGAGGAGGAGGAAGGTGAAGAGCTGTCACCTCCCGAGTTGGAACCGCTCCCCGGGGCGACGGCGACCTGGACGCCCTGGTCGGCCAGCGCCTGCAACTCGGTGGCGGCCCGGTCGTCGTGGACCGGAGGCTCATCCGTGACGAGCCGGGTGATCAGATCCGTCGGCACCGTCTGGAACATGGTGTCCGTCCCCAGCTTGGTGTGGTCCGCCAGGACCACCACCTCCGCCGCGGCCTGCACCAACGCCCGGTCCACGCTCGCCGAGAGCATGTTGGAGGTCGAGAGCCCCCGCTCGGCGGTCAGACCGCTGCCCGAGAGGAAGGCACGGGACACCCGAAGCCCCTGCAGGGACTGCTCCGCCCCGCTGCCCACCAGCGCGTAGTTCGACCCGCGGAGCGTACCGCCGGTCATGACGACCTCCACCCGGTTGGCATGGGCCAGCGCCTGGGCCACCAGCAGGGAGTTGGTGACGACCGTGAGACCGGGCACCCGGGCCAGCCGGCGGGCCAGTTCCTGGGTGGTCGTGCCCGCGCCGACCACGATGGCCTCGCCCTCCTCCACGAAGTTCGCGGCGAGATCGGCGATGGCGGTCTTCTCGGCGGTCGCGAGATGGGACTTCTGCGGGAAGCCGGACTCCCGGGTGAACCCGCCCGGCAGTACCGCACCGCCGTGCCGGCGGTCGAGGAGTCCTTCTGCCTCCAGCGCGCGCACGTCCCGCCGTACGGTCACTTCGGAGGTCTGGACGACGCGGGCGAGCTCACGGAGCGACACGGCCCCGTTCGCCCGCACCATTTCGAGGATCAATTGGCGACGTTCTGCAGCGAACACGAAACTGACAGTAATGCCAGCGACCGTCTGCTTTCAGCAGTTTGCGCTGAATAGCAGAAGCTGTTCGCACCGGACGGGACCAAGTGGTATAAGGCCCGGGTTTAGCCCTCCGCGCCCGTCTTGCGGTTGTGCAGCTGCCGTGCCACCTCGGCGATCGAGCCGGACAACGACGGGTACACGGTGAACGCGTTCGCGATCTGCTCGACCGTCAGATTGTTGTCGACCGCGATCGAGATGGGGTGGATCAGTTCCGAGGCGCGGGGCGCCACGACCACGCCGCCGACCACGATGCCCGTGCCGGGCCGGCAGAAGATCTTGACGAAGCCGTCGCGGATGCCCTGCATCTTGGCCCGCGGGTTGCGCAGCAGCGGCAGCTTCACCACGCGTGCGTCGATCTTGCCGGTGTCGACGTCGGCCTGCGTGTAGCCGACGGTGGCGATCTCCGGGTCGGTGAAGACGTTCGAGGAGACCGTCTTGAGGTTCAGCGGGGCCACCGCGTCGCCGAGGAAGTGGTACATGGCGATACGTCCCTGCATGGCGGCCACGGAGGCGAGCGCGAAGACGCCCGTGACGTCACCGGCCGCGTAGACGCCGGGGGCGGTGGTGCGGGAGACCCGGTCGGTCCAGATGTGGCCGGACTCGCGCAGCTTGACGCCGGCCTCCTCCAGGCCCAGGCCCGCCGAGTTGGGGACGGCACCGACGGCCATCAGGCAGTGCGTGCCGGTGATGACCCGCCCGTCGGCGAGGGTCACCTCGACCCGGTCGCCGACCCGCTTGGCGGACTGGGCGCGGGAGCGGGCCATGACGTTCATGCCGCGGCGGCGGAAGACGTCCTCGAGGACGGCGGCGGCGTCCGGGTCCTCACCGGGCAGCACGCGGTCGCGGGAGGACACCAGGGTCACCTTGGAGCCGAGCGCCTGGTAGGCGCCGGCGAACTCGGCACCGGTCACACCGGAACCGACGACGATGAGTTCCTCGGGCAGCTCGGTCAGGTCGTAGACCTGGGTCCAGTTGAGGATGCGCTCGCCGTCGGGCTTGGCGTCGGGCAGCTCCCTGGGGTGCCCGCCGGTGGCGATCAGTACGGCGTCGGCGACCAGCGTCTCCTCGCTGCCGTCGGCGGCGGTGACCACGACCTTGCGGGAGCCGTCGAGGGCCTGCATGCCCTCCAGCCGGCCGCGCCCACGCATGACCCGGGCGCCGGCCCGCGTCACCGAGGCGGTGATGTCGTGCGACTGGGCCAGCGCCAGCCGCTTCACTCGCCGGTTGACCTTGCCGAGGTCCACGCCGACCACACGGGCGGCCTGCTCGAGGGGCGGGGTGTCGTCGGCGACGATGATGCCCAGCTCCTCGTAGGAGGAGTCGAAGGTGGTCATCACCTCGGCCGTGGCGATCAGAGTCTTGGACGGCACGCAGTCGGTGAGCACCGACGCACCGCCCAGACCGTCGGCGTCGACGACGGTCACCTCCGCACCGAGCTGCGCGGCGACCAGTGCCGCTTCGTATCCGCCGGGTCCGCCACCGATGATCACGATCCGAGTCACGTGCTCCATTGTCCCGCACACTTCACCGGGCGACCGCCCCGGGGCCGGGCCGTGGCTCCCCTGTTACCGGAGTGACCCGCGTGGCGGCTGCCGTACCCTTCCCCCATGTCCCTCTATGCCGCCTACGCCGGCAACCTCGACGCCCGGCTGATGTCCCGCCGCGCACCGCACTCGCCGCTGCGCGCCACCGGGTGGCTGAACGGGTGGCGGCTGACCTTCGGGGGCGAGCACATGGGCTGGGAGGGCGCGCTGGCGACGCTCGTCGAGGACCCGCTGGCCGAGGTCTTCGTCGCGCTCTACGACATCGCGCCGATGGACGAGGAGTCCCTGGACCGCTGGGAGGGCGTCGGTCTCGGCATCTACCGCCGCACCAAGGTGCGTGTGCACACGCTGGACGGCGAGGACATGGCCTGGACCTACGTCCTGAACTCCTATGAGGGCGGCCTGCCCTCGGCCCGCTACCTGGGCGAGATCGCCGACGCGGCGGAGTCCGCGGGCGCCCCGCACGACTATGTGATGGAGCTGCGCAAGCGCCCCTGCTGACCGCTTTGGCAGGAGATTCGTCGAAAACGACAAGACAACGAAAGCCAACCCGTCACCTTCGACATCTACGCGCGTAGGCGAAGACGGGTTACTCTCATTCGCGTGAACGCTTCTCTTCTTCCGGACGACCTCCAGGACGACCCGTACGCCGCAGCTGACGCCGCCGCCGCGCGCCTGCGTGCACTCACGGGCGCCGAGACCCACGACGTCGCTCTCGTGATGGGCTCCGGCTGGGCGCCGGCGGTCGACGCACTGGGCACGCCCGAGGCCGAACTCCAGGTCACCGAGCTGCCCGGCTTCCCGCCGCCCGCGGTCGAGGGCCACGGAGGCAAGGTGCGCTCGTACCGCATCGGTGCGAAGCGTGCCCTGGTCTTCCTGGGCCGCACGCACTACTACGAGGGCCGGGGTGTGGCCTCCGTCGCGCACGGCGTCCGTACGGCCGTGGCCGCCGGGGCCAAGACGGTCGTGCTGACCAACGGCTGCGGCGGCCTGCGGGAGGGCATGCGTCCCGGTCAGCCGGTGCTGATCAGCGACCACATCAACCTCACCGCGACCTCCCCGATCGTCGGCGCCAACTTCGTCGACCTGACCGACCTGTACTCGCCGCGGCTGCGGGCGCTGTGCAAGGAGGTCGACCCCACGCTGGAGGAGGGCGTCTACGCTCAGTTCCCCGGCCCGCACTACGAGACGCCGGCGGAGATCCGGATGGCTCGCGTCATCGGGGCGGATCTGGTGGGCATGTCGACGGTGCTGGAGGCCATCGCGGCGCGTGAGGCCGGGGCGGAGGTGCTGGGCATCTCCCTCGTCACCAACCTCGCGGCCGGTATGACCGGGGAGCCCCTCAACCACGAGGAGGTCCTCCAGGCGGGCCGCGACAGCGCGGCAAGGATGGGCTCCCTCCTGACCCAGGTCCTGGGCCGCCTGTAACGGTCCCCTGCGGCGCCGGGTCACCGGGGGTACGTGTACTTGGTGACCAGTTGCCTCGTCCGCGTGTCCCACGGTGCCTGTGCAGTGCAGTGCGCCGGAGCCGACTTGCTTGCCCGGTGCGGGTGCCGGCCGGGGGTGGGTCGCACTAGCCCCGCTGGAGGCGGTGCCTCCCCCACTCTCGGCTGCGCTCGAGCGGGGGGACCCCCATCGCCCACCCTCCCCCACGCTCGGCTTCGCCCGAGCGGGGGACCCCCATCGCCCCAGGAGGCACGAATGCCCGCAGTTGGGCGGGCGCGGCCGCCCGCAGGGGGGCGGCGCGGGCAGCCGCGCACGGCGATCAGCAGGCCACCGGAGCCTGGGCGGCCGCAGACGCACGCGGGCGGGAGGGGTCGGGGTGGTGGTGTCCGCCCGCAGCGGCCGGCGCGTCCGCGCCCGTACCCGAAAGGCGACCGATGTCGCCCCAGACCGAGGACGGACACCACCACCCCGGCCCCGACGCACCCACCCACCGTGGGCGCTACGCGCACCCCCACCGGAGCCGCAGTTGCGCCGCAGGCATCTCCACGCGAACCCCCACCGGCCCGCAGGACCCACCTGCCCCGGCCCACCACGCGCCGCAGGCGAGCCGCCACGCACCTCACCGAACCCCGCCGAACCCGTACACACCCACGAGAGGCTGACCGACGTGCAAGACGATCTCCTCGCACAGGCCCAGGCATGGCTCGCCGAGGACCCCGACCCGGACACCCGCGCCGAACTCGCCCGCCTCATCGATTCCGGTGACCGCACCGAACTCGCCGCCCGCTTCAGCGGCACCCTCCAGTTCGGCACCGCCGGCCTCCGCGGCGAACTCGGCGCCGGCCCCATGCGCATGAACCGCTCCGTCGTCATCCGCGCCGCCGCCGGCCTCGCCGCCTACCTCACCAAGCACGGCCACGCGGGCGGCCTCGTCGTCATCGGCTACGACGCCCGCCACAAGTCCCGCGACTTCGCCCTCGACACCGCCGCCGTCATGGCCGGCGCCGGCCTGCGCGCCGCGATCCTCCCCCGCCCCCTGCCCACCCCGGTCCTCGCTTTCGCCATCCGCCACCTCGGCGCCGTGGCCGGCGTGGAGGTCACGGCCAGCCACAACCCGCCCCGCGACAACGGCTACAAGGTCTACCTCGGCGACGGCTCCCAGATCGTCCCCCCGGCCGACACCGAGATCGCCGCCGAGATCCAGGCGGTCACGTCCCTCGACACGGTCCCCCGCCCCACAGCCGGCTGGGAAACCCTCGACGACGCCATCCTCGACGCCTACCTGGCCCGCACGGACGCCGTCCTCGCCCCTGACTCCCCCCGCACGGCCCGCACCGTCTACACGGCGATGCACGGCGTCGGCAAGGACGTCCTCCTCGCCGCCTTCGCCCGCGCCGGCTTCCCCGCCCCCACCCTCGTCACCGAGCAGGCCGACCCCGACCCGGAGTTCCCCACCGTCGCGTTCCCCAACCCGGAGGAGCCCGGCGCGATGGACCTCGCCTTCGCCAAGGCCCGCGAGACCGGCCCCGACCTGGTCATCGCCAACGACCCGGACGCCGACCGCTGCGCCGCCGCCGTGAAGGACGGCGACGACTGGCGCATGCTCCGCGGCGACGAGGTCGGCGCGCTCCTCGCCGCCCACCTGGTCCGCCGCGGAGCGACCGGCACCTTCGCCGAGTCGATCGTCTCCTCCTCCCTCCTCGGCCGCATCGCCGAGAAGGCGGGCCTGCGCCACGTCGAGACCCTCACCGGCTTCAAGTGGATCGCCCGCGCCGAGGGCCTGCGCTACGGCTACGAGGAGGCGCTCGGCTACTGCGTCGACCCGGACGGCGTCCGCGACAAGGACGGCATCACCGCGGCCCTGCTCCTCACCGAGCTGGCCTCCGTGCTGAAGGAGGAGGGCCGCACCCTCCTCGACCTCCTCGACGACCTCGCCGTCGAGCACGGCCTGCACGCCACCGACCAGCTCTCGGTCCGCGTGAAGGACCTCAGCCTGATCACCGACGCGATGCGCCGCCTGCGCGAGCACCCCCCGACGGAGCTCGCCGGTCTGCGCATCACCAAGGCGGAGGACCTCACCCGGGGCACGGACACCCTCCCGCCCACCGACGGCCTGCGCTACACCCTCGAGGGCGCCCGGGTGATCGTCCGCCCGAGCGGCACGGAGCCCAAGCTGAAGTGCTACCTGGAGGTGGTCGTCCCGGTCTCCGGCCGCCCCGACCTCCCCGCCGCCCGCACCAAGGCGACGGCTCTCCTGACCCGGCTCAAGCAGGACTTCTCTCAAGCAGCAGGCATCTGACCCACTGCCGCTGAGACACCATCCGCTGAGACAGCACCACTGAGACACCACCCACTGAGACACCAAAGAGCGGGGCGCCCCAAACCGAAGGGGCACCCCGCTCACGTCATACACACTCAACGCCTGCGGCTCACGTCACGCACACTCAACGCCAGCCGAGGAAGGCAAGCTCAACACCTGCCGGAAGAGGCACCTCACCCCACCCCCAGCAGAACCCCCAGCAACACCGCTCCCGCCACCGCAGGCCCGAGCACCTCGTAGGCCCACCGCACGGTGACCTCCCCCTGCGCCGAAGCCGCCTCGCGCCGCTCCTCGTGCAGCTCCCGCAGCTCGTCCATGGCCTGGTCGGTCGCCGCCCGCACCGGCCCCGAACCGCCGGCACCGGCACCGGCACCGGACGGGCTCGTGCGGGCGGCGCTGCGCCCACCGGCCCGGAACGCGTCGCCGACACCCGGCGCCCGCCCCGCCGACCGCACGTCGACGCCCTGCCCGCGCTCCGCCTGCGCCCGCATCTCCTGGCGGGCCGCCCGCTTGCGCGCCCGCAGCGAGACCGGGAGCGCCCAGAGCTGGTACTTGGTTCCGTCCTCGGCCAGCACCTCGTTCGTGTAGCCGGAGCGCAGGCCGGCGACGCGGCCCCAGGGCAGCACGATCACCCGGAACGGATTGCGGACGCGCAGCCGGTCGGGCCCCACATGGACGGCGGGCCGGAGCGTGAAGGCCACCACCAGCGGCACCAGGAGCAGCAGCGCCGCGAGCGCCAGCCACGGGGTGCGGCCCTCGCCGCGGACCACCGCATCCGTGCCGAGCCACGCCATGACGGCCAGCAGCAGCACACCACCGGCGATGCCCGCGGGCGACCGGTGCACGCGGTCCCGCCGGCCCGGACGACCCATGGCGTCGCTGTCCGGACCGGACGGCTTCGGGTCGGGCTGGGAGTCGGGCTGGGAGTCAGACGAGGTCATGCCCCGATTCTGCCCGACGGACCAGATGCTCCTGCCCGCCGGGACCAGATGCCGCTGGGGGCTGTACAGCCGCTACGCGCGTAGATATGCTCGGCTTGTGAGCATGCCCACCACTGCACCCAGCCCCCTCGGCGACGTCACCGCGTCCGACAGCACGCTGCGCCGCTTCCTCCACGGGCTGCCCGGCGTCGACGCCGTCGGCCTGGAGGCGCGCGCCGCCTCCCTCGGCACCCGTTCGATCAAGACGACCGCCAAGGCGTACGCGATCGACCTCGCCATCTCGATGGTCGACCTGACGACGCTGGAAGGCGCGGACACCCCGGGCAAGGTCCGGGCGCTCGGCGCGAAGGCCGTCCTGCCCGACCCGGCCGACCGGACCACCCCCGCCACGGCCGCGGTCTGCGTCTACCCCGACATGGTGGCCACCGCGAAGGAGGCCGTCGCCGGCTCCTCCGTGAAGGTCGCCTCGGTCGCCACCGCCTTCCCGGCCGGCCGCGCCCCGCTCTCCGTCAAGCTGGCGGACGTGAAGGAGGCCGTGGCCGCGGGCGCGGACGAGATCGACATGGTCATCGACCGCGGCGCCTTCCTCGCCGGCCGCTACATGAAGGTGTACGAGGAGATCGTGGCCGTGAAGGAGGCCTGCGGCTCCGCGCGGCTGAAGGTCATCTTCGAGACCGGTGAGCTGTCGACGTACGACAACATCCGCCGGGCCTCCTGGCTCGGCATGCTCGCCGGCGCCGACTTCATCAAGACCTCGACCGGCAAGGTCGGCGTCAACGCGACCCCCGCGAACACCCTGCTCATGCTGGAGGCGGTGCGCGACTTCCGTGCGCAGACCGGCGTCCAGGTGGGCGTGAAGCCGGCCGGCGGCATCCGGACCAGCAAGGACGCGATCAAGTTCCTGGTGCTGGTCAACGAGACGGTGGGCGAGGACTGGCTGGACAACCACTGGTTCCGCTTCGGCGCCTCCTCGCTGCTGAACGATCTGCTGATGCAGCGGCAGAAGCTGGCCACGGGCCGCTACTCCGGCCCCGACTACGTGACGGTGGACTGATCACCATGACCGAAAAGACCACGGACAAGCGGTCGTCCGCTTTCGAGTACGCCCCGGCGCCCGAGTCCCGCTCGATCGTCGACATCGCCCCGTCCTACGGCCTGTTCATCGACGGCGAGTTCACCGAGGCGGCCGAGGGCAGGGTCTTCAAGTCCGTGTCGCCGTCCACCGAGGAGGTGCTCTCCGAGGTGGCCCAGGCGGGCGAGGCGGACGTGGACCGTGCCGTCAAGGCCGCCCGCAAGGCCTTCGAGAAGTGGTCGGCGCTGCCCGGCTCCGAGCGCGCCAAGTACCTGTTCCGCATCGCCCGGATCATCCAGGAGCGCTCCCGTGAGCTGGCCGTCCTGGAGACCCTGGACAACGGCAAGCCGATCCGGGAGACCCGCGACGCCGACCTGCCGCTGGTCGCCGCGCACTTCTTCTACTACGCGGGCTGGGCCGACAAGCTGGAGCACGCCGGTTTTGGCGCGAACCCGCGCCCGCTCGGTGTCGCCGGCCAGGTCATCCCGTGGAACTTCCCGCTGCTGATGCTGGCGTGGAAGATCGCCCCGGCGCTGGCCACGGGCAACACGGTCGTCCTCAAGCCGGCCGAGACCACCCCGCTGTCGGCGCTGTTCTTCGCGGACATCTGCCGCCAGGCCGGTCTGCCCAAGGGCGTCGTCAACATCCTTCCGGGCTACGGCGACGCGGGCGCCGCCCTGGTGGCGCACCCGGACGTGGACAAGGTCGCCTTCACCGGCTCCACGGCGGTCGGCAAGGAGATCGCCCGCACGGTCGCCGGCACCCGCAAGAAGCTCACCCTGGAGCTGGGCGGCAAGGGCGCCAACATCGTCTTCGACGACGCGCCCGTCGACCAGGCCGTCGAGGGCATCGTCAACGGCATCTTCTTCAACCAGGGCCAGGTCTGCTGCGCGGGCTCGCGCCTGCTGGTGCAGGAGTCCATCCATGAGGAGCTGCTGGACTCGCTCAAGCGGCGCCTGTCGACGCTGCGCCTCGGCGACCCGCTGGACAAGAACACCGACATCGGCGCGATCAACTCCGAGGAGCAGCTCAGCCGCATCACCTCGCTGGTGGAGCAGGGCGAGGCGGAGGGCGCCGAGCGCTGGTCGCCGGCCTGCGAACTGCCGTCGACCGGGTACTGGTTCGCCCCGACGCTCTTCACGAACGTCACCCAGGCGCACACCATCGCCCGCGACGAGATCTTCGGCCCGGTGCTGTCGGTGCTGACCTTCCGCACCCCGGACGAGGCCGTCGCCAAGGCCAACAACACCCCGTACGGACTGTCGGCGGGCATCTGGACGGAGAAGGGCTCGCGCATCCTCGCCGTGGCGAGCAAGCTGCGCGCGGGTGTCGTCTGGTCCAACACGTTCAACAAGTTCGACCCGACCTCGCCGTTCGGCGGCTACAAGGAGTCGGGCTTCGGCCGCGAGGGCGGCCGCCACGGCCTGGAGGCGTACCTCGATGTCTGATGTGACCCGACTCTCCGTCTTCAAGACCTACAAGCTGTACGTCGGGGGGAAGTTCCCCCGCTCCGAGAGCGGCCGGGTGTACGAAGTGACCGACTCCAAGGGCAAGTGGCTGGCCAACGCTCCGCGGGCGAGCCGCAAGGACGCCCGTGACGCGGTGGTCGCCGCCCGCAAGGCGTTCGGCGCCTGGTCGGGGGCGACGGCGTACAACCGCGGCCAGATCCTCTACCGCATCGCCGAGATGCTGGAGGGCCGCCGCGAGCAGTATGTGCGCGAGGTGGCCGAGGCCGAGGGCCTGTCGAAGTCCAAGGCGTCCGCGCAGGTGGACGCGGCGATCGACCGCTGGGTCTGGTACGCGGGCTGGACCGACAAGATCGCCCAGGTGGTGGGCGGCGGCAACCCGGTCGCGGGCCCGTTCTTCAACCTCTCCTCGCCGGAGCCGACCGGTGTGGTCGCCGTGCTGGCGCCGCAGGAGTCGTCGTTCCTGGGCCTGGTCTCGGTCGTCGCCCCGGTGATCGCGACCGGCAACACGGCGGTGGTGGTGGCCTCCGAGAAGTACCCGCTGCCCGCCCTCTCCCTGGGCGAGGTCCTGGCCACCTCGGACCTGCCGGGCGGCGTGGTGAACGTGCTGTCGGGCCGTACGGCGGAGATCGCCGCCCCGCTCGCCGCGCACATGGACGTCAACGCGATCGACCTGGCGGGCGCCGGCGAGGAGCTGGCCAAGGAGCTGGAGATCGCGGCAGCCGACAACCTCAAGCGCGTTCTTCGTCCACAGCCTGTGGACGACTGGACGGCAACGCCCGGCCTGGACCGCATGACGGCGTTCCTGGAGACCAAGACCGTCTGGCACCCCACGGGTTCGCTGGGCGCGTCCGGCTCCTCCTACTGACCGCCACCCCCCACACCGGAGAGCCGCGCCCCACCTCCGTCCAGGAGGGGCGGTGGCTCTTCGCTGTTCCGATCAGCCGAGCGGACCCGCCGGGGGCGGCACTTCCCCAAGGAACTGCACACAACATTAATCTTGTGACACCATCAGTGCATGGTTGAGATCGCCATCAGCGCCGCTCGCGCCCAGCTCGGCGACCTGGTCCGCCGGGCCGCCCACAGCCGCGAGACCATCGCCCTCACCGACCATGGCCACGTGGCCGCCCTCCTCGTCTCGCCCCAGGTGATAGAGGATCTCGAAGACGCCCTGGCCGTAGCCGAGTACAAGCTGAAGAAGGAGCAGGGAACACTGGAGCCGGGCATCCCGCATGAGGAAGTCGGCAGGATGCTGGGGCTGCGGTAAGTGACCTACGAAATCATCTGGGAGCCGCGCGCCACCAATGCGGCCGTTCGCTTCCTGAAGGACGACCCGGCCGGACTGGCCGCCGTCTATGAAGCCGTCGACTCCCTGGCCGACCAGCCTCGGCCGCGCGGCTCGGTCCCCTACGGCTCACAGGACGTGCGCCGCCTGTACGTCGGCGACTACCGAGTGCTCTACATCATCGAGGATGACGTCATCCGCATCCTGGTCACCCACCTCGGCCGTACCCCCTGAACCGCCGCAGAGCCGCGCACCCTCCGTCCAGGAGGGACGCGGCTCTCCGCTTTTCCGCTCTGCTTTTCCGCTCCGCCTTCGTCCCGCTTCTCCCCGGCCTCCCGGTCAGCCGCGCAGCATCTGCGTCGTCTGCGCGACCGGCCCGATGCTGCCGACCGAGTCGGCCTTGGCCACCGGGTCGGTCACCGCGCGGGTGTTGACCGGCTGGAAGTCGGCGACCTGGGTGCCGACCCCGTTGTTGAGCACGTCGAAGCCGGTGCCGTCGAGCGCGTTGGGCTTGAGTTCGGTCACCGGGGCGGTGGCGTGGCCCACCGCGCCGGTCGTCGCGTCCAGGCCGGACTGCGGGTCGAGTTCGCCGAGTGCGCCGGAGCGGCTGCCGCTCTCGCCCAGCAGCGACTCGGAGTCCGCCGCTGCCGCCGTCGTCGCGGCAGCGCCCAGCGCCACGGACGCGGTCGCCAGGACGGCGAGGACACGTCGCGCGGTCGACGTCTTGGGGGAGTCCTGTCGGGCCATCTGTGTGCCACCTTCGATCTCACTGGGTAATCAGGTCGACGCGAAGCGTAGTTGAGATGTGACGCACGCATCAAAGCGGACCCGCGGGGTCGTACGGCGCCCGATCGATGCCTCACACTGGTGTCCCGTGAGTTCCCAGTCGCCCATATCCGCGCGAGTCGTGCTGCTCTGCGGCCCCTCCGGCTCCGGCAAGTCCCTGATCGCGGCCCGCTCCGGCCTGCCGGTGCTGCGCCTCGACGACTTCTACAAGGAGGGCGACGACCCGACGCTGCCGCTGCTGCCGGACGGTTCGGCCGTCGACTGGGACCACCCCGACTCCTGGGACGCGGACGCCGCGGTCGCCGCGATCGAACGGCTGTGCCGCACGGGCCGTACGCCCATCCCGGTCTACGACATCTCGCTCAGCGCCCGCACCGGCGAGGGCTCCGTGGACATCGGCGCCGCTCCGCTGTTCGTCGCCGAGGGCATCTTCGCCGCGGAGATCGTCGCCCGCTGCCGCGAACTGGGCCTGCTGGCGGACGCGCTCTGCCTGAACCGCGGTCCGGTGCGCACCTTCCGCCGGCGCTTCGTGCGGGATCTGAGGGAGGGCCGCAAGTCGGTGCCGTTCCTGCTGCGGCGCGGGTGGCGCCTGATGCGCCTGGAGCGTTCGATCATCGCCCGTCAGACGGCCCTGGGCGCCTACGCCTGCGACCGCGACGAGGCGCTGGGCCGGATGGCGGCGGCGGCGGTCCGCGGCCGCGCGGCTACGGACCCCAGCGCGAGCGCGATCGCCTGAACCCCGCCGACCGTCACGGCAGACGTCACACGACCTCGAATGCCGTCACGGCAGACGTCACACGACCTCGAATGCCGTCACGGCAGACGTCACACGACCTCGAATGCCGTCACGGCAGACGTCACACGACCTCGGGTGCCGTCACGGCAGACGTCACACGACCTCGAATGCCGTCACGGCAGACGTCACACCGCCTCGGGTGCACTGTCCGGCGCACTCGCCCGGACGGGACGCCCGGGCGCCGGGTGGTCCGGGCCGCCGGCCGGGGCGGCTGCGCGCAGCGCCGCCTCGACCCGGCGGTTGCCGGTCATGGACGCCGTGACGGCCGTCATCGCCGGGAGGAGCCCGCCGACGGCGTAGAGCGGGGGTTTCCGCCGTGAGGAGGAGGCCGACAAGCGAAAAGCGGGACTGGACGGACCCCCCGGCCCTCCAGTCCCGCTCCTTGCCTCCCCCGTGGAACCCCCCGTGTTCCCCCGAGTTCCCCCGTACTCCCCCCGTGTTCCCCCCGGTGGTGCTCCGCGGTGACGCCCCCCCGGCGTCTCCCCGGCGTCCCCCGACGCCCCGCGGCCCCCGCCTTTTCCTCCCCCGGTTTCCCCCGTGATCCCCCCCGGTCCGCCTCCAGGTCCCCCGGACCTTCAGGCGACCAGTTCGCCGAAGGCGTCCTCCTGGTCACGGCCGAAGCTGAGGGCCTCGTCCTCGCGCAGCCGGCGGAGCGACCGCCAGATGCTGGACTTCACCGTGCCGACGCTGATGTCGAGGATGTCCGCGATCTCCGGGTCCGTGCGGCCCTCGTAGTAGCGCAGGACCAGCATGGTGCGCTGGAGCTCGGGCAGCCGGGCGAGCGCCTGCCACAGGACCGCGCGCAGCTCCGTGCCGCGCATCGCGTCCGTGTCGCCGGGCGTCTCCGGCAGTTCCTCGGTCGGGTACTCGTTCAGCTTGCGGCGGCGCCACGCGCTGATGTGCAGGTTGGTCATGGTGCGGCGGAGGTATCCGCCGACGGCCGCCTTGTCGCTGATCCGGTCCCACGCCCGGTAGGTCGAGAACAGCGCGCTCTGCAGCAGGTCCTCGGCCTCGAAGCGGTCACCGGTCAGGTGGTAGGCGGTGGCGTACAGGGAGGCGCGGCGCTCCTGCACGTAGGCGGTGAACTCCGCCTCCGACACGGAACGGCGCTCCCCCGGGTCCTCCCCGTACGCTGCTCCCCCGTGCGTCTCCCCCGTAGGCGCGTCAACCACCGTCATGAACGCGGTGTGCTGACGCCCGGTGCTGCGAGCGCACCCCCGCCCGCTCACAGCACCGGACTTCTCTCCCGCCCGGTGCACGTCGTGCAGACGCGTGATCACTGCGCTGGTGCTGGTGCTGTGCAGCGTGTTCATCTCGCGCCCCCCGTCGTGGACTTCCGGCTGGATTCGGTGCTGGCTTGCCTGTGCCGAAAATCCTGCCCCTGGCACTTCATGGCAGTGTCCGCCGACTGTCACAGAGCTGTCACAGGGGTCCGCCGCGCCCCGGACACGAAATGTTCACGGCTGTCCGCGCACGTAGCCGCCCTTATGGGGGCCAGCCGGGCATCTGAGCCCTCGGGTCGAACAGGGACCCCTCCATGGGCCAGAATGAGCGGGTGCCTTCCCTGTTGCTGATCGAGGACGACGACGCCATCCGCACGGCCCTGGAGCTCTCCCTGACGCGCCAGGGACACCGGGTGGCGACCGCTGCCAGCGGTGAGGACGGTCTGAAGCTGCTGCGCGAGCAGCGGCCGGATCTCATCGTGCTGGACGTGATGCTGCCCGGCATCGACGGGTTCGAGGTGTGCCGCCGCATCCGGCGCACGGACCAGTTGCCGATCATTCTGCTCACGGCGCGCAGTGATGACATCGACGTCGTGGTCGGCCTGGAGTCCGGCGCCGACGACTATGTGGTCAAACCCGTGCAGGGCCGGGTGCTGGACGCCCGGATCCGCGCGGTGCTGCGACGCGGCGAGCGCGAGTCGAGCGACTCCGCCACCTTCGGCAACCTGGTCATCGACCGTGCGGCGATGACGGTGACGAAGAACGGGGAGGATCTGCAGCTGACGCCGACCGAGCTGCGGCTGCTGCTCGAGCTGAGCCGCCGCCCCGGCCAGGCGCTGTCCCGGCAGCAGCTGCTGCGGCTGGTGTGGGAGCACGACTACCTGGGCGACTCGCGTCTGGTGGACGCCTGCGTCCAGCGGCTGCGTGCCAAGGTCGAGGACGTGCCGTCGTCCCCGACGCTGATCCGTACCGTGCGTGGTGTCGGCTACCGGCTGGATCCGCCTCAGTGACACAGGAGCACCAGGGGGAGTCCCGCGGCTGGTCCGCGGCGCGCAAGGGAATCTGGTCACGGCTGCGCTTCACCAGCCTGCGGCTGCGGCTGGTCGTGGTGTTCGGGCTGGTCGCGCTGACCGCGGCGGTGTCCGCGTCCGGGATCGCGTACTGGCTGAACCGCGAGGCGGTGCTCACCCGCACCCAGGACGCGGTGCTGCGCGACTTCGAGCAGGAGATGCAGAACCGCGCGGGTGCGCTGCCCGAGCACCCGACGCAGGACGAACTGCAGCACACCGCCGGGCAGATGGCGAACAGCAGCCAGCGCTTCACCGTGCTGCTGGTCGCCCAGGACCCCGAGGGCCGTACGGTCTACGGCAGTTCCGGCGGGCTGAACGGCTTCTCGCTGCAGGACGTGCCGGCCTCGCTGCGCCAGGCGGTGACCGAGCGGCAGAAGGTCACCTCGACCAACAAGTACCCGTACCACCTGTACTGGCAGCGGATCGTCGAGGACGACACCCCGTACCTGGTGGCGGGGACGCGGATGATCGACGGCGGGCCGACCGGCTACATGCTGAAGTCGCTGGAGCCGGAGGCGAAGGACCTCAACTCGCTGGCCTGGTCGCTGGGGATCGCCACCGGGCTGGCGCTGATCGGCTCGGCGCTGCTCGCTCAGGCGGCCGCCACCACCGTGCTGAAGCCGGTGCAGCGGCTCGGCACGGCCGCGCGCCGGCTCGGCGAGGGACGGCTGGACACCCGGCTGAGGGTGTCGGGGACGGACGAACTGGCGGATCTGTCCCGGACGTTCAACAAGGCCGCGGAGGCGCTGGAGAAGCGGGTCGCGGACATGGCGGCGCGTGACGAGGCCTCGCGCCGGTTCGTGGCCGACATGAGTCACGAGCTGCGCACCCCCCTCACCGCGATCACCGCCGTCACCGAAGTCCTCGAGGAGGAGCTGGAGTTCGAGGGCGGCGGCATCGACCCGATGATCCAGCCGGCGGTGCGGCTGGTGATCAGCGAGACGCGGCGGCTGAACGACCTGGTCGAGAACCTGATGGAGGTGACCCGCTTCGACGCGGGCACCGCCCGGCTGGTGCTCGACGATGTGGACATCGCCGACCAGATCACCGCCTGCATCGACGCCCGCGCCTGGCTGGACGCCGTCGAGCTGGACGCCGAGCGCGGCATCCACGCCCGGATCGACCCGCGCCGTCTGGACGTCATCCTGGCCAACCTCATCGGCAACGCGCTCAAGCACGGCGGTTCGCCGGTGCGGGTGTCGGTGCGGGAGGAGCCCGGCGGGGCCGGCGGCACGGACGCCGGGACCGGTCCGGAGGCCGGGGAGCGGGCGGAGCGTTCGGACCGCGGCGACCGCACGGACCGGTCTGAGCGGGACGAGCGGGACGAGCGGGACGAGCGGGCGCCGGACGGCGGCGTGGTGGTCATCGAGGTGCGGGACAACGGGCCCGGCATCCCCGAGGACGTGCTGCCGCATGTCTTCGACCGCTTCTACAAGGCCAGCGCCTCCCGGCCCCGCTCCGAAGGCAGCGGTCTGGGGCTGTCCATCGCCCAGGAGAACGCCCATATCCACGGCGGTGAGATCACCGCGGCCAACTCCCCCGAGGGCGGGGCGGTGTTCACCCTGCGCCTGCCGCAGGACGCCTCCGCCCTGGCGGAGGACAAGCGGGACGGCGACGCCGGCAAGGGCCAGAAGAGCGGAAAGGGCGCCAAGGGCACCAAGGACAGCAAGGACGGCAAAGACAGCAAGGGCCGCGGCGAGCAGGGCGACGGGCGCCGTGGGGGCGGCCCCGACGAGAGCGGGACCGACGGCTCCGGCGGCACCGCGGGCTCCGCCGACGCCACGGACTCCGCGGACGGCACCGGCGCCACGGCGAACGGCACCGGCGGCGGAACTGACAGCAAGGGTGAAGGCGCTAAGGGGGACGCCTGATGTACGGCCTGACGAACGGGCGGCGGCCGGCCGGGCGACGGGCGGTCCGGGGCCGGATCGCCGGTCTGCTCGCCGTCACCACGCTCGGCGCCCTGCTCTCCGGGTGCGGCATCCGCGCCACCGAGGTGCCGACCGACTTCGGTCCCGCGCCCTCGAGGGTGCGCTGTTCGCTGGGTGAGCCGGGGATCTCCTCGCGGGCCGACCGCGGACTGCCCGTGCAGGTGTTCCTGCTGTGCGGGGCGTCGCTGGTGGCCGTGGACCGCACGGTGCGGGTGCCGGACGGGGCGGCCGACTCCGGGCGGCGCACGCTGATCGCGCAGGCGCTGCTGGACGAGCTCTCCGCGCCGCCCTCGGCCGACGAGAAGGAGGCCGGGTACACCACGCTGGTGCGGGACGGGCTCACCGTGAGCGGGCCGCGCCCCGGCGATCCGGAGGACACGCTGCGGCTGAGCGCCGCTCCCGCCGGCCTCAGCTCCACCGCGCTGGCGCAGATCGTGTGCACCTTCTCCGACTCGGCGGCGACGGACAACGGCTCGGTCATCCTGGGCGGGCCCGGTTCCGCCGCACCGCTGCGCTACGAGTGCACGGACCAGGTCCGCGCCCGCCCGGCCGGCGAACGCCCGCCCGCCTCACAGCTCACCGACGAGTGAACTGCCGAGTGAACTGCCGAGTGAACCGACTAGTGACGCGGGCGCCCTCGTACGGGGGGCGTCCGCCGTCGTCTCACACCTCCGGCCCAGGGCTGGTGCGTTGTGGCGTATGCCTCATCGGCGGAACGGGTGACATCCCGGAACCGATCGTGCCGAAGGCCGCGTCTTGGGGGGCGTGCAGCGTCAAGGCTCCATCGGCGGCACCGCCGCGATCCGCATCCGTGTGCTGGGTGGTCTCCTCCTGGCCGCATATCTGGCGTTCATCGCCTGGTTCACGCTGCGCCCCCTCGACGTCCCCTGGGTGATGCCCGCCAATCTGCGCCCCCTGGACGGCATCCGGGCCGACTTCGCGCTCGGCTGGGTGGAGGGGGCCCGGCGCATCGGTGAGGGGCTGGCGCTGCTGGCCCCGCTGGGCGTGCTGCTGCCGATGGCGGGCGGCCGGCTGGTGGTCTCGCCCCTGGGTTCCCTGATCCGCACCATGGCCGCGGCCGCCCTGCTGTCGCTGGGCATCGAGATGCTGCAGACGGCGGTGCCCGGCCAGGTCGTCGACATCGACTCGCTGCTGCTGAACACGCTGGGCGCGGGCCTGGCGCACGCCGCGGTGGTGCCGGCGGGCCGCTCCTGGCTGCGCCGCCGGGCGGTGCGCCTGGCCGGGACGGCCGCCCCTCAGGAGGAGCCGGCTCAGGGTAGGACCCCGACGATTCCCAGGGTCGGGATCGCCCCGTGGAGCGACGCTTTGCCCCCTTCGTCTCCGTAACGTGGACGGCAGATGAGGCGTCCGGACGGGAGGCCTCGCACCGCTCACGAAGGAGCCGCAATGTCTCGCCTCGCCCGCCCGACCCACGGCCGCATGATCGGCGGAGTCTGCGCCGCGCTGGCCCGGCGCTTCGGTACCTCCGCGACCACGATGCGGGTCATCTTCCTGCTGTCGTGCCTGCTGCCCGGCCCGCAGTTCCTGCTCTACATCGCGCTGTGGATCCTGCTGCCGTCGGAGGACAAGACCCAGACCCGAACGGCCTGGTGAGCCCGGCGGCGCCGTTCCGCCGGCCATCTCCCTGAGGCCCTGAGTGCCCTGAGTGCCCTGAGTGCCCTGCGTGCAACGCCGATGGGGCGCCCCGCGTGGCGGGGCGCCCCATCGTTGTCGTCGCCGTGCGGGCGGTCAGCCGCCGAGCGGGAGGCCGTTCACATTGAGGCCCTTGGTGGGCAGCTGGTCCAGCGGCAGACCGCCGAGCAGTCCCTTGGCCGGGGCCGTCGGGTCCTTGGTGACCACGTCCTTCGCGGCCGGCTCCGCGGCCGTCAGCCCCGTGGCGGCCAGGTCCCTCCCCGTGCCGAGGGTCTGCGCGGCGGCCGGCAGCGCGGCGGTGTTCTCCGCCGGGAGGGTCTGGGCGGCGGTGCCCAGGGCGGGAGCGGCCTCCGGGACGGCCGGGGCAGCGGCAGCGGTGCCCGCACCGACAGCGGCGAAGGCGGCACCGAGAGCGGCGACACCGAGGGTCTTGGCAGCAGACTGCTTCATGAAAATGCGTCCTCGAATGGGATACGGGGATGTGAGCGGTGCTGTGACCGTAAACACGCGCCGCTGCCGCCCGCAAACATCGAAATGCGGACGGATTGTGAACGCGAACCGTGGCCCATGTGCGGGGACGCCTGCCCCTCACTCCTTCTCGGTGGAAAAGCCGCTGGTGGAGGCCGTCTGCCGGAACAGCCATTCGGATTTGAGTTCCGCATAGCCCGGCTTGATCACGTCATTGATCATGGCCAGTCGTTCGTCGAAAGGAATGAACGCTGATTTCATCGCATTGACGGTGAACCACTGCATGTCGTCGAGCGTGTACCCGAATGCCTCGACCAGATGCTCGAATTCACGGCTCATGCTGGTGTGGGACATCAGCCGGTTGTCGGTGTTCACCGTGGTGCGGAAGTGCAGCCGGCGCAGCAGCCCGATCGGGTGCTCGGCGTAGGAGGAGGCCGCCCCCGTCTGGAGGTTGGAGCTGGGGCACATCTCCAGCGGGATGCGCTTGTCGCGGACGTAGGAGGCGAGCCGGCCGAGCTCCACGGTGCCGTCGTCGCGGACCGTGATGTCGTCGATGATGCGCACCCCGTGGCCGAGCCGGTCGGCGCCGCACCACTGCAACGCCTGCCAGATGGACGGCAGTCCGAAGGCCTCACCGGCATGGATGGTGAAGTGGTTGTTCTCCCGCTTCAGATACTCGAAGGCGTCCAGATGCCGGGTGGGCGGGTATCCGGCCTCGGCGCCCGCGATGTCGAAGCCGACCACGCCCAGGTCCCGGTAGCGGTTGGCGAGTTCGGCGATCTCCAGGGCGCGGGCGGCGTGCCGCATCGCGGTGAGCAGGGCGCCGACCCGGATGCGGTGCCCGTTCTCCTTGGCGCGCCGCTCCCCCAGCCGGAAGCCCTCGTTGACCGCCTCGACGACCTCTTCGAGGGTGAGGCCGGCTTCCAGGTGCTGTTCGGGGGCGTAGCGCACCTCGGCGTAGACGACGCCGTCCTCGGCGAGGTCCTCGGCGCACTCGGCGGCGACCCGGACCAGCGCCTCGCGGGTCTGCATGACGCCGACGGTGTGCGAGAAGGTCTCCAGATACCGCTCCAGGGAGCCGGAGTCGGCGGCCTCCCGGAACCACAGCGCGAGCTTGTCCGGGTCGGTCTCGGGCAGCTGGGAGTAGCCGGTCTCCCGTGCCAGGTCCACGACGGTGCCGGGGCGCAGGCCGCCGTCGAGGTGGTCGTGCAGCAGAACCTTGGGCGCCCGGCGGATCTGGTCCGGTGTCGGGGTGTTCGCAATGGTCTGGCTCGTCATTTCCGCACCATAACCCCTTGCCGTCCTACGCGCGTAGATGCCGAGCGGAGGGAATTCGTCGCCATTCAGCGGTGCTGGACGGTGCTGGCCGGGCTTGCTGGTCGCCGATACGCAACGGTGACCGCACGGACGGGTGGCGTACACCCGCCCTTCTGACAATGTTCTGCCATGGCACAGCAAGCGACGCCGGTCCGCAGGGCCCGGCTGGGGAGGGCGTTCGGCCCCGAGCCGACAGCGGTGAGCGGAGTGGTGCTGCTGCTCCCGGACGGGGAGGAGACCTCCGACCGCAGACCGTCCCCGCTGCTGGCCGCCGCCTCCGTCCGGGCGCTGGGCCGCCGCCTGGGCCGCGCCGGGCGGGAGGAGGGGCTGGCCGTCCATGTCGTCCACTACCGCTACCGGGGCTGGAACGGGGACGCGGCCCATCTGGCGGGCGACGGGGCGTGGGCCGCCGACGAGGTCGTACGGCGGTACGGGGACGTGCCGGTGTGCCTCGCCGGCACCGGAATGGGCGCCCGGGCCGCGCTGCGGGCCGGCGGGCACGAGGCCGTCAACTCCGTTGTGGCGCTGGCCCCCTGGCTGCCCCGGGAGGAGGGCGCGACCTCACCCGAACCGGTGAAGCAGCTGGTGGGGCGTCAGGTGCTCATCGTGCACGGCACCAAAGACGCCCGCACCGACCCGGAGCTGTCCTTCCGCCTCGCCGCACGGGCGAAGAAGGCCAACCGGGACGTGTGCCGGTTCGAAGTGCACGCCGACGGCCACGGGTTGCATCAGTACCGGGACGAAGTGCTCGCCCTCACCGAGGACTTCGTGATGGGTGTGCTGTTCGGCAGGAACTTCGCGCGTCCGGTGCGGGACGCGCTGGCGGCACCGCCTCCACTGGGACTGCGGATGCCGCTGGCCTCCGGATTCGGCCGGTGGCGGTAGCGAACAGCCGCAGCGGCACGTGTGCTCCCCGGGAAGGGCGTCGTCCGCGTCACGTGGGCAGCAGATTGCCCCGCCGGGAGAGCAGGAACTTCTTGAAGGCGGCCACCGGGGGCGTGTCCGGGTGGCCGGCCAGCCAGGCGACGCCGATCTCGCGCACCGCCCTCGGCGCCGTGACCGTCAGCTCCACCACCCCGGGCCGGGGCACGGTCGGCGGCGGCAGCAGGGCCACGCCCAGACCCGCCGCCACCAGGCCCCGCAGGGTCTCCGCCTCCTCGCCCTCGAAGGCGACCTTCGGCCGGAAGCCGGCCTGGGCGCACAGGTTGTCCGTGATCCGCCGCAGACCGTAGCCGGGCTCCAGGGTGACGAAGGTTTCGTCCGCCGCCTCGGCCAGGCGGATGCGGCGGCGTGAGGCGAGCCGGTGATCCGCGGGGACGACCAGGCGCAGCTTCTGCTCGTCCAGGCGCCGGGCGACGAGGTCGGGGGCGTCGGGCACCGGGGAGGTCAGGCACAGGTCGAGTTCACCGGCGCGCAGCCGCTCCAGCATGGCCTCGCCGTAGTTCTGGACCAGGCTGAAGCGGATGCGCGGGTGGTCGGCGCGGAAGGCGTGCAGCAGGCCGGGGACGGTCTCGGCGCCCATGGTGTGCAGAAAGCCGAAGGCGACCTTGCCGGTGGCCGGGTCGGCATCCGCGCGCACCTCCTCGGCGGCGCGTTCGATCTCGGCGAGGGCCCGCTCGACCGAGGTGAGGAAGGTGCGACCCGCGGGGGTGAGGGAGACGGTGCGGCCGTGGCGGGCGAACAGATCCACACCGAGGTCCTGTTCGAGGCGGGCCATGGCGCGCGACAGCGTCGACTGCGGTACCTGCATCTGCTGGGCGGCCCGGGTCACGTGCTCGGTGCGGGCGACACCGGCGAAGTGGGCGAGGCGGGGGGCCAGCAGCAGCGACATCTCCCGCTCCGGAATGTCTTCTGTGTCACCGGACTGTGACAGGCGGGGCCGTGAACTCTGCTGATGCACCATGGGAACGATTATGGCGAATCCATGCATTGGACGGATGAGTGCCGCCGTACGTAGCTTCGAGGCATGACTCCCGCCAGTACCGGGGCGTCCGCCACAGCGGGCGCCGGATCCGTTCGTTCCGCCACTCCTTCTGCTACTTCTGCTACTCCTGCTTCTGCTACTCCTGCCTCCGCTACTCCCTCTGGGACGTCTGGGATGTCTGGGCCGTCCGGGACGTCTTCCTCTGGGTCGTCCGGGACGTCTTCCTCTGCTGTGGACGCGCGTATGGCTCCTGGTGGACCGGGTTACCGGCGGATGAGTTTCGCTCTCTTCCTCGCGGGTGTGGCCACGTTCGCCCTGCTGTACTCCACGCAGGCGCTGCTGCCGCTGATCTCCGGCGACTTCGGGGTCAGCGCGAGCGACGCGAGCTGGACGGTGGCGGCGGCCACGGGCGGGCTCGCGGTGTTCGTGCTGCCGATGAGCGCGCTGTCGGAGCGGTTCGGGCGGCGCACGGTCATGACGGCGTCGCTGGCGGTCGCGGTGACGGTGGGGCTGCTGGTCCCCTTCGCGCCGTCGCTGGGCTGGCTGGTCGCCCTGCGGGCGGTGCAGGGTGCGGCGCTGGCCGGACTGCCCGCCTCGGCGACGGCGTACCTCGCGGAGGAGGTCCGGCCGAAGGCGCTGGTCACCGCGATCGGCCTGTTCGTGGCCGGGAACAGCGTCGGCGGGATGAGCGGCCGGGTCATCACCGGGTGGGCCGCCCAGGAGTGGGGCTGGCGGGTCGCCGTCGGGCTGCTCGGGGTGATCGCGGTGGGCTGCGCGGTGGCCTTCCGGCTGCTGCTGCCGGCGCCGCGGCACTTCCGGGCGGGTTCGCTGCGGCCGGGTGTCCTGGCGCGGACCGTGCGCGACCATCTCGCCAATCCGCTGCTGCGGCGGCTGTACGCGATCGGCGCGCTCTTCATGACGGTGTTCGGCGGCGTCTACACGGTGATCGGGTACCGGCTGACCGAGGCCCCGTTCTCGCTGCCGCAGGGCATCGTCGGCTCGGTCTTCCTGGTCTACCTGGTCGGCACGGTCTCCGCGTCGGCGGCGGGACGCCTGGTGGCACGCCTCGGCCGCCGGGGCGCGCTGTACGCGGCCGGCGGTACGACGGCGGCGGGCCTGCTGCTGTCCCTGGCCCACGCGCTGGTGCCGGTGCTGCTGGGCCTGGTGCTGATCACGGCGGGCTTCTTCGCCGGTCACGCGGTCGCCTCGTCGGCGGTCGGGAAGACGGCGACGCAGGGGCGGGCGCAGGCCGCGGCGCTGTACCAGTCGGCGTACTACGTCGGCTCCAGCGCCGGGAGCACGGCGGGCGCGGTGGCCTTCCACGCGGGCGGCTGGGCCGGGACGGTCGGCGTCGGCCTGCTGGCGGTGGCGGGCGTCGTGGCGATCACGGTGGTGGGGTCGCTGGCGGCGATGCGCTCCGGGGCGCCGGTGAAGGTGCGCTCGGCGAGCTGCTGAGCGGGCCCCAGCGCGGGCTGGTGAGCGGGTCGCAGCGTCGGCTGCTGAACGGGGTCGCATCGCGGGCTGCCGATCTGAGACGCACCGCTGGCTGGTGAGCGGTCTCGCCACGGGCTGTCCGGCGGGATGGCGCCTCGCGTCCGATGTGGGTACCTGAGCGGCTTTTCCGACTCGGGGCGCCATTGTCAGTGGGCTGCTGTAGCTTCCGGAGTGTGGGCGCGAAGGAGCGCCGCCACGGAAGCCACAGGGGTGGGTGAGCGATGACGAACGGCACGGCGACGACCGACCTGGAGGACAGGCTGGAGGCGTACCGCGTCGAGCTGACCGGGTACTGCTACCGGATGCTCGGCTCCTCCTTCGAGGCGGAGGACGCGGTGCAGGACACGATGGTCCGCGCCTGGCGCAGCTACGACACGTTCGAGGGTCGTTCCAGCCTGCGGTCCTGGCTGTACCGGATCGCGACCAACGTCTGCCTGGACATGCTGACGGCCGGCAACAAGCGCGCCCGCCCCATGGACCTGACCGAGTCCACGCCGCTCGCGCAGGCCGCTCTGTCGCCGCGCCCGGACAACACCTGGCTGGAGCCGATGCCGGACTCGAGAGTGCTGCCCACCACCGAGGACCCGGCGGAGGCGGCCGTCGCCAAGGAGTCCGTGCGGCTCGCCTTCATGGCCGCGTTGCAGCAGCTGCCGCCCAAGCAGCGCGCGGTGCTGATCCTGCGCGAGGTGCTGGCCTGGAAGGCCAACGAGGTCGCCGAGCTGCTCGGCACCTCCGTCGCCTCGGTCAACAGCGCGCTGCAGCGGGCCCGGGCCACCCTCGCCGAACGCCGGCAGCCGGGCGAGGAGGCGGCGGTCTCCGACCCGCTGGACGAGGAGCAGCAGAAGCTGCTGGAGCGCTATGTCGCCGCGTTCGAGGGGTACGACATGTCGGCGCTGACGCAGCTGCTGCACGAGGACGCCATCATGACGATGCCGCCGTTCGACCTGTGGCTGACCGGCCCGGCCGACATCACCGGCTTCATGACGACGCTGGGCGCGGCATGCGCCGGCTCGAAGCTCGTGCCGGTGCAGGTCAACGGGCTGCCCGGGTTCGCCCAGTACAAGCCCGACCCGGAGAGCGGGGGCTTCACCCCGTGGGCCGTGCAGGCGCTGGAGATCTCAGACGGCCGGATCACCGGGTTCCACTGCTTCCTCGACACCAAGCGCTGGTTCCCGCTGTTCGGGCTGCCCCTCCACCTCGAAGCGGAGACCGACCAGGTCGAGCAGGGAGCATAGGGCCGGGTCCGGGTCGCGCAGCCGTATCCGGCCGCCCGCCCGGCGAGCGGCGAGCTGGAGCCGGGCGAGGAGGTTCACGGCGGCGAGGCCGGGCGGGCCCAGGCCACCGACGTCGCACACCACCACCGTGCCGGAGCCGTCCAGCAGTGCCTGCACGACCTCGCACGGCCCCTGCACCTCGTCCCTGGCGAGGAGGGGGCCCCGCAGCACGAGCACAGGGGGTGTCTTGGCGTCCACGATCGGTAGACCGCGCGGGGAGCCGTAACTCATCGCGCGTGCGGGAGCCGTGACTCACCGCGGGTGCGGGAGCCGTGACTCACCGCGGGTGCGGGAGCCGTGACGCACCGCGGGTGCGGGAGCCGTAACTCATCGCGGGTGCGGGAGCCGTGACGCACCGCGGGTGCGGGAGCCGTGACTCACCGCGGGTGCGGGGGCCCGTGGCTCACCGCGGGTGCGAGCGGTCACATTGACCCCGGGGCGGGCCTGCGCCGAGGGTTGGCTGTATGTGCCATAGATCGTTCCCGTCCTTCCCGTCCTTCCCGTCCGAGGGGCCGGCGTGCAGGGGGTGCTGAGCGGGTTCGCGGTGATCGCGGTCGTCATCGGCGTCGGCTATGTCATCGGACGGCGGGGGTTCCTGGGCACCCAGGGCAGCGCGGTGCTGACCAAGCTCGCCTTCCACGTGGCCTCACCCGCTCTGCTGTTCACCACCCTCGCGCGGGCGGACCTGTCCGTGGTCTTCTCCGAGCGCCTCCTGGTCACCGCCCTGAGCACGGCGGCGGTAGCCGGCGTCTTCGTGGCGGTGGGTGTCGTACGCCGCTGGGGAGTCGCCCGCACCACCATCGGCGCCCTGTGCGCCGGCTACGTCAACGCCGGGAACCTGGGCATCCCGATCGCCGTGTACGTACTCGGCGACGCCTCACTGGTCGCCCCGGTGCTCCTCTTCCAGCTGATCGGCGTGACCCCCATCGCCCTCACCGTCCTGGACCTCTCGACCACGGGCGAGAAGGGCCCCCTCTGGCGGCGCCTGCTCACCCCGCTGCGCAACCCCATCGCCCTGGGATCCCTGGCGGGCGTCGCGGTATCGGCCTCCGGGATCACCGTCCCCGGCCCGGTCATGGACCCCGTCACCCTGATCGGCAACATGGCCGTCCCCGCCGTCCTCCTCGCCTTCGGCATCTCCCTGCGCGGCAGCACCCTGCCGCTACGCGATGGCGAACGCGGCACGGTCCTGCTCGCCGTGGCCCTGAAGTCGGCGGGCCAGCCGCTGGCGGCCTGGGCCCTGGCGGCGGGCGTCTTCGGCCTGACCGGCCCGCGACTCCTCGACGTGGTGGTGACCTCGGCCCTCCCGGCCGCCCAGAACCTCTACACCTACGCCGCCACCTACGGCGTGGGCGAACGCCTGGCCCGGGACGCCATCCTCATCTCCACGGCACTCTCCGTTCCGGTACTGGTCGTGGTGGCGGCGCTCTTCGGATAAAGGAAGTGAATGAAGGGCATGCGGCAGCGGGCGAAGGGACGGCAGGGGCAGTGGACGATTGGACGAAGGATCGCGTGGGCAGCGCCGAGAGGGGCGAGAACCCCACGGTGCTGGCACGAATGAGGACCGGCTGGGCCGTCATCGGGGACACGCAGCACCTCCCCGGCTACTGCCTGCTGCTCTACGCGGGCCGCACCAACCACCTGACCGACCTGCCGCGCCCGGAGCGTGCGCAGTTCCTGCTCGACCTCTCCCTGCTAGGCGAGGCCGTAGAAACCGCGTGCAAGCAGCACGACCGGGCCTTCCGGCGGCTGAACTACGAAGTACTGGGCAACTCCTGGCAACACCTGCACGGCCACATCCACCCGCGTTACGCCTGGGAGCCGCCGGAGCTGCTGCGAGGCCCCGTCTGGCGCTACGGTCCGGAACGGACCGCTCCGGAGCACCGGTTGAGCCCGCAGCACGATGTCCTGCGGGCGGACATCACGCGCGCGCTGAGAAGCGTGCTGGCTGAGGCGTACGAGTCCGGCTCAGGGATGCAGTGATGTGCGGTGAGGTGAGGTCAGCAGCCTTCGGTGAGTACCTCCTTGCGGTGACCAACGGCATGATTCCGCCCGCCGGAATCTGCTCGTCCCGCACAGTAGGCAAGTGCTGTATCGCCCGCTGACGTTCCTGCTCTGGGTCCTCGTCCTGCTGACCACCACGGGCTGCGCCACGGTGACGGCCGGCCCAACGCCGGCCGACGGCCGTCCGCAGGGCGTGCGCGGCTCGGCCGCCCCGGAGCGGGTGGCGTCTCCGTCACCTACGCGGCTGGTTGTCCCTCCCTCGCCGCGCTCTGCGCTGGTCCGGACCGAGCCCGGCCCGCTGCGGCGCACGCCCGAGAGCGGTCATGCGCCCGGGCGTCGCACGCCGCCTGCTGTGCAGCTGCCCCGGTCCGCAGCACCGCAGGAGCGGCCCGCTGTCCGTCCGCGTCCACCCGCTTCCGCACGGCCCGAGCAGCACGGGCCGAAGGAGCAGCGGTCTGTGCCCGGGGTGCCGCCCCGGTCACGGCCTCGACCGGACGCTCGGCCGGAGGAGATGCGCCGGCTGTGCCGCCGGGCGGACGGCGTCGCGTCCTCGGACGTCGTGAGCCTCTGCCGCCAGGCCTGGGGGTAGGCCTCGCGATCACCGTCGGTCGGTGCTCTCCTTCTTGATGGCCCGCCTCCGGTTGTTGTCGGTCGAGTACAAGCGCTTTTCGGCTGCGGTGAGTTCGAGCGCGGCGGCGATGCCCGGGCGGGAGCCGAGTTTGATCAGGTACTTGCCGCGGCCGGGGTGGCGGGCGGTCTCCTCCTCCGCGGCCGCCACGTCGTCCCCGGTGTCGTAGGTGGGGTCGATGTCGAGCCCGGTCGACGTCGCCGACGCCCATGAGCTGACCATCATCACCTCCTGCTCGGTGAGCATCCGTTTGCCGGTGACCCGCTGCAGTTCCTCGGTGGTGGAGGCACCCAGGACCCAGGTGTCGCAGCGGTCCATCAGGCCGCGGGCCTTGGCACGGTCCGTCTCGGTCGGCAGTGCTTCGACGTCGAGCAGGGAGTGTGTGACGTAGATGGTGACGTCGTCGGTCGTGCGGTTGAGGCGGGAGATGGCGTCCATGGCGTCGACCAGGCCGGGGCCGGAGCGCAGGGCCCGCCACATCTCGTCCATGGGCAGCACGAGTTTGCGGTCCATCAGGCCGATGCTGCGGGCGGAGTCGATGCTGGAGTAGGTGTACGCCCAGGTGGCGATCATGCCTGCGGAGACGACGTCGTTGCCGCGGGCGCGCAGGGCGCTGATGTCCACCGAGACGGCGGGCGCGTTGATGTCCAGGGGTTGGGTGGTGGGCCCGTCGAACAGGCCCTTCAGGGGGCCGCCGATCAGGTTGTCGAGTCCGGCGATGACGCTGCGAGTCAGGTCCCGGTAACGCTCGCCCTCGGCGGCGAGCTTGCCGCGCAGCTGCGCGGGCGCGGCCCGCAGGACATCGACGACGTCCTTGACGATCGGGTCGCTGCCAGACGGCTGTGCGGCGGAAGCGACCTGGACGGCGGTGTCCAGCGCGCTGCGCTCGATCTCGTCCGGAGAGCGTCCGAGGCCGTGTGTGGTGGACAGCAGGGCCACCAGGGTCTCCAGTCGGCGGCCGTTGAGCACGTCCAGCAGCGCCTCGCGCCGGTCGGTGGGCAGGGACTGCACACGGCCCTTCAGCGGCCCGGAGTCGAGCGGGTTGATGCGACCGATGCCGTCACCGATGCGTACGACGGAGCCGCCCAGCTCGCGGACCAGCTGGGTGTACTCGCCCTTGACGTCTCCGGGGACGACGACCATGTGCCCGTAGGCGGAGTAGACCAGGCAGACCCGCTTGACCAGCGCGGACTTGCCTGCGCCGGGCTGGGACATCACCCACACACCGGGGTTGGTGGTGAGCCTGCCGGTCCAGCCGGACGGGTCGATGCACACCAGCTCGCCGGTGAGGACGTCCCGCCCGACCGGGACGCCCCGAGGGGGCAGGCCGGAGCCGAGGAGGAAGGGGTAGATGGCGCCCGCCTGGGAGGTGGGGCCGGTGTAGACGGTGCCGGCGTCCTCCACGGGGACGCGGCCGCCGAACCGGCCGCTCCACCCCAGGCGGGGTGCGAACCGGTTCCGCAGCTTGCGCTGCTCGCGCCGTTCCGCGCGGGTCGGGCCCTGCTCGGCCGGGGGAGCCAGCCGCCGGGGCGTGGTCACCGGCGTCGGCTTCGACTTGCGTGCCATGAGCTGGTCAGTCCTTCACGAGCGGGTTGTAGCCCAGCGGCAGCCCGGCCGCGAACACGGCGGCCTGGGCCCCGTAGGCGGGGCGCATGCGGATACCGCGGGTGGCCTTGACCGCGCGTTCCAGCTCCTGGCGGGCCGCGGGGAGATCCGCGGTGCTGCGGGCGGTGACGGTCACCATCAGCGTCCAGTCGACGACCTGGGAACCTCCGGCCATCAGCGCGGCGGCCTGCTCGGCGCGCTGGGCGTCGGCCTTCTGGCTCCACTTGGCACGCCCCTTGACCTCGGCGGTCGCCTGGGCGCGCTGATGGGCGTGGGAGATCTCCCGCTCCAGCACGGCCTCGCCCTCCCACGGGTCCAGCACCCGGTAGGCGAGGGTGATCCTGCGCTGGAAGCGGCCCGGGGCGACCAGGGGCAGCAGCACGCTGTAGGCGATGGGGTGGCGAGGCATCTCCCGCAGCACCCACGAGATGCTGACGCCGCCGTCGTGCGCGTACCCCTCCCAGCCGTCGTCGGCGGCCTGCGGCCCGCACTCCGACCACGACAGCTCCTCGAACTCCGCATCGCGGGCGTTGAACACATCGGGGTCGTAGGCGCTTCTGACGAGCCGTCGTACGTCGACATCGGTGGCCCGCCGCTCGATGTCGGTGCCGGTCCCGGACAGGTCCAGCGAGTCCACGACCCTGAGCGCCTCGGCGACCTGGTCGGACAGTTCCTGGGGCGGGTTGGGGCCGGCGGTGGGGTCGACGATCACCGACATCCACGGGGCCACCGAGGCGGTGGCGTGCGGAGTCGTGCGCACCAGCTCGTCGATGACGTTCTTGGCGAGCCGCGGGGCTGCCGGGTCCTGGCGGGACCGCACGTCGTCCCCGAGGGCCTCCCCCGCGCCCGGGGTGATCTGGATGGTCACGCTCGCCCCCTTGACCTGCTCGTCGGTGGACATGGCGTCCAGCACCGACGACCAGGTGCGCAGGGAACTCCGCACGCTGCTGGTGGGAGCCATCAGGCTGCCGCCGGGGGCGAGCAGCGTGGTGACGGTCATGTACCCGGTCGCGCGGTCGTGGACGACTCCCACGCTCTTGCCGGTGGTCGGGTCGTAGGCCCTGATCAAGGTGGAACTGGCGCCCACGCCGGGCAGATCGAGGGCGTAGGGCTGAGGCAGCAGCACCCGCCGGTAGGAGGTGGCCTCCGCCCGGGCGGCCCGCCGCCACGCCAACTCGGCCCAGTAGTAGGCCGGCGCGGACATGCCGTGACGACGGGACGCGGCAAGCGCCAGGAAGGCGAGGGTCAGCGGAACGGTGACCAGGAGGGTGACGGGGACCTGGGTGCCCACGATGCCCTCGGCCACCAGGGCCCCGGCACCGGCCATGGTGGCGCCCTTGGACAGACCGAAGGCGCCGAAGCTGCGACGGGTGCGGAACCCGTCGACCATGAGGGCCTTGGGAACCTCATGCTGGGTGCTCACTGCGAGTCGCCCCCGTTGTCGATCTGTCCGTGCGAGTTCTGGATGCCGTTGTTGACGCCGTCCAGGACCTGGATGGCGATGCCTGAGCTGCGGGTGGGTGTGACTGCGGCGCCTGCTGCGGTGGTCTGACCTGCGCTGCCGACTACTGCGCCGTCGACGGCTCCGGCAACAGCTGGATCGGACGCATAATCATCGGCATTGGCCTGCCGAGGGACCCGGTTGGCCTCGTTACGAGCTGCGTGGGCCTGCGCGTCGTGGCCCTGACCGCCGACTTCTCTGCCCTGGCTGCCCTTCCCGCCGTTGCGGCCCATGGACTGCTCGACGTACCGGGCGTATTCCATGGGGGTCATGGGAAGGACGCCTTCGCCACCGTCCCTGCCGCCGTCCTTCCTGCCCTTGAAGTAGGCCCCGGCCGCGGAGAGGGCCGGGCCCATGCCGCCGGATGCCATCGAGGACCCGACGGCATCCCCGAACGGGGCGAAGATTCTCGTCAGGGGGCCGGGGGCGAGGATTGCGAGGATGAGGGTGGCGCACCCGCGCAGCCACTCCGCCAGTGTCTTGGCGTGGCCGAACTCCGCGAAGCCGGTGCAGATGATGATGGCCAGGATCGGCTTGTAGGCGATCACCACGCAGATGGAGGTGATCAGCTTGGGTGCCCACTGGCGGGTGACGTGCCCGCCGACCCGGCCGCCGCCGGCCACCGGCAGCAGCAGACACATGATCGGGATGGCGGACTGCCGCAGGAACACCATCACGAGCTGGATGAAGCCGAGCAGCAGCAGGATCGCGATGACGCACAGCATCGTGATGGGGTTGGAGACGCCCGAGGGCACCATGACCGCCACGATCTTCTCGTAGGCGGTGGCGTCGTCCGCGAACGTGGCGTTGACCAGTCCGGTCGTCAGGGCGTCCCCCGCGGACAGCAGTAGCGCGATCATGGCGACACCGACGGCGGAGAGGACGGTGTTCTCCACCCATCCCAACGCCGCCCGCCCGAGGTGCTTGCTCTGGCCGGTCAGGGCCATCCTGCCCGTCTGCCACATGGCTCCGGCGGCGGCGATGACCAGTCCGAGCCAGGTCAGCATGCCTGCCAGGGTGGCGTCCCTGCCGAACAGGCCCGTGGCTTCCAGGTCCAGGCTGGGGCCGAGCAGTGCCACCGTGAGAACCTTCTTGATGATCCACTTCGCTACGTCGGCCGAGCTCTTGATGAGATCGCCTAGAACGCTGTCCCAGACGTCCTGCCAGGCTTCCTTGAACTTCTCCTCCGCGGCTTTGCCGATGGTGTCGCACAGTTGCAGGCTGGGAGGGTTCTCCGGTCCTACGCCCATCGGGCCGATGACGGACCCCGTGGCGATCTTGCAGGAGCCTCCGATCACATCGCTCACGTCCGCGCTGGCCGACTGCGCCACGGACATCGACACGCCGAACACCACGACAAGCGCGAGCAGCAGAGACACCAGAGGCCGCGTCTTCACGACGCCTCCCGAATGGCGGTCCATCCGGCCTCGTTGAAGACAGCGTCGCCGGGAGCCACGATCGCCGGTTTGCCGTCCTTGAAGGCCTTCTGCACGACACGCTCTGTGGCCGCTGCGGAGAGCTTCCAGTCGCCGCCCTTCCACACCAATGCGTTCAGCGTGCGGGTGTAGTCGACGGTCTCTTTCTTCGTCTCACCCGCCTTCTGCGTGACCCGGGCCAGCACCCACACGCTGACCTCGTCGTCTGACTCGCGGATCACCTTGTATCCGATCACCACGTTGCGCATGTACGCACCGGAGGGCAGCGGGCCGCCAGGCCGGACACCCATCTCGCGGTGAAGCATCTTGTCGGTTTCGACCGCAGCAAGCTCGATCTTCTCGGCGTTCTCGTCGCTCTGTTCGGCCTTGGCGACGTACGAGTAGTAGATGCGCAACTGCTCATCGACCGTGCTGCGGCTGCCCTCGATATTGACCGTGTTGGCTGCCGCCGCCGCGGCCACGGCACCTTCGAGCGTGTGCGGGAATCCCACCTCACTGCCACGCACGTCGAGGCGTTTCCCGGACGGCAGAGCCGTCCAGCGCTCCGGCTCGACCCATTCCGCCGGCTGCGTATAGCCGGCTTCGGGGCTCGCGGAGGCCGGAAGGTCCGCCCAGCCCTTGCCCTGCGGGTCGGCCCCACTCTCGTCCCCGCTGAACATCACATAGCCCGTCAGCATCAGCACGGCTGCAAGCGCCGCACCCGTGATCCACGTGCCACGGGTGTTCCACGTCCCCCTCTTCCCCGACATCACCACCGCCTAGCCCGCGATGCCGTTGAGGATGGTGATCAGCGAACCGGCCAGCAGGATCGTCGCCACTCCGGCGCCCATCCACTTGAAGGGCTCACTGCCGCCGCCGTGGCGGCTCTTGTCCGCGATCGCGAGCTTGTAGACGCCGAAGCCCGCACCCCCGGCTCCTGCCAGGACCAGCAGCCACAGGCCGTAGCCGAAGAGCTTGGCGACGGGCTCGGCGAGTCCCGGGATCTCGGTGGGTTCGGCTCCGGGGATCTCGGCGGCGGCCAGCGTGATCAGCTCGTTGGCCAGTTGCATCGTCACTTTCCTTCCAGGGTGCGCCGCAGCCTCTCGGCCGCGGTCTGGACGTCCTTGTGCTCGAGGGCCTCGTCGGCTCCCTCGACCGCGCGCAGGGCAGGCAGGTACGGCACCCTCGCCGTTCCGGCGAGCCGGGAGTGCAGGGCGCGGAAGCGGTAGCGGGCGGCCGGGGCGGGGCGGACGGGGGCGTCGGCGATGAGCACGAGCCAGGGCCGCGGCAGGGAGGTCGGCCAGCTGCGCAGCATGTGCTCTGCGCATACGGCGCCGTAGAGCGTGGTCTCCGTCAGCAGCACGGGAAGCGCGCCGCAGGGGAGCGGTTCTTGCGGATGCAATGTCCGGGCAAAACCGGCGCCGTGTGGATCAAGCATTCGAGCAACCGTCGCCACTGCAATGCCGCAGCACTGGACAGGGATCAGGGCATAGCGAAGCCCAACCGATCCATCGACCAGCGAAATCACATTGTCGGATTGGGTGATCACGCCTTAACTCCCCCTGATTCCAATGCAGTTGCTCGACCTGTATTTGGCCTGCGGGGCACCAGAGGCTAGCGTGTCGGCGCTCGGTGACGATGCGTTGTCGTCCCCCATGTTCCGGGAGGTCAGGGAGCCGATGCGGTCACGCGACGGGGCAGTGGCCCGTGTTTACACAGCGAATCCGGGAATGGCGGCTCATCGAGGGTTCCCTGTCGTTCGCACTTACGAATTCAGCACGTCACTGATGACACGTTCCGGCAGCGGAAAGAACCGGGCGGCCACCCCGCTTTCCATCGCGCGAACGATGAGAACCACCACGGGGGACAGCGCGTGAAGGTGCTCATCCGTGCCGTCGCCGCGGTCACCGCCCTGTTCGTTCTGGCGATCCTCGCCGTGGTGGCAGCGGTGCTCGTCGACGAGGACGGCGCAGTGGCCACCGAGACTGGCGGCGGAGGGCTGAGAGGGGTCCCGGAGGAGTTCCGCCCCTGGATCCTCAAGGCGGCCAAGGAGTGTGCGGAGCCCGAACTCACCCCGGCTCTCCTCGCCGCCCAGCTCCACCAGGAGAGCAGGTTCCAGACCTCGGCCACCTCCCCCGTCGGCGCCAAGGGCCCGGCTCAGTTCATGCCGGCGACCTGGGCCACCTGGGGACACGACGCCGACGGCAACGGTGCGGTCAGCCCGCGGGACATCGGCGACGCCGTGATGGCGCAGGGCCGCATGATGTGCTCCCTGCTGAGGCAGGCGAAGGCGTCCGGCTTCGGCGGTGACGTCCGGGCCCTCGCGCTGGCGGGCTACAACGCCGGATGGGGCGCGGTCGAGAAGTACCGGGGCATTCCGCCCTACGAGGAGACCCGCACCTACGTCCGGATCATCCTGTCCACGATGCAGCGGTTCCAGGGGCCGAGCCCGCTCGAGGTCGAAGGCTCGGGCTCAGGGGCGGACGCCGTGCGCAAGGCCGCCGGCAGGCTGGGTACGCCCTACTCCTACGGCGGTGGCGGACCGCAGGGACCTTCGGCCGGCTTCTGCGACGGCAACGCCGGTTACCTCGGCGGAAGGTGCGTGGCCTCCTCCACCGTCGGCTTCGACTGCAGTTCGCTGGTGCAGTACGCCTATTGGCCGGTCCTGCGACTGCCCCGCACAGCGGCCGCACAGTACGGCGCCACCAGTGACCGCCCCGTGTCCCGGCGGAACCTCGAGCCCGGGGACCTGCTGTTCTGGAGCCGCGGCGGCTCGGGCGGCATCTACCACGTCGCCCTGTACGCCGGGGACGGCAACGTCATCCACGCCCCGCGCACCGGCCGCCAGGTGGAAGTCGCCCCGCTCGCCTCCGCGATGCCGGCCGGCGACTACTTCGGCGCCACCCGGCCCTGAGGGACAGGGCCGGGCAGCATAAGGGCGATGTCCTGGCGAGTACCGCTCGGGCTTTTGCTCTGTAGGCCACCTAGTCGTTCTGCTCGATGGTGACGTCGCCTGCCGCATCGAGCCGACGAGTTTTCTGATTGCCGGCCACCCCATTCATGGACACCCGCACGGAGCCGCCGCTCTTCACGCGCTGGATGTCCTGGCTGGGCCCGGGTGGTGAACCCGGCGGGGAAGGTGTTCCCTCCGACCGGGCCCGCCAGACAGCCAGGGCTGCGGAGAACAGCACGAGCACTGCCGCACAGGCACCCCAGGCGACAGACCAGTTCTGTGTCAGCATGCCGGTGGCGACGTTCACCGCTCCCGCAAGAACGACCGACCCACCAATGGCCCAGGCCCTCATCGTGGTCATGATCCTCTCCTCCTGCACACCCTTTGGAGCCGCCAAGTCACTAGTATTCATTGCCGGTTGAGCCATTGGGGGAACCGCATGTGGAGCAAGCTCCTGCAGGTGGTGAAGTGGAGCTGGATCCGTGGTGACGTAAACCTCTTCATGGGCGCGTTCCCAGAGCCTGACGAGAAGGTGCTGGACAGGGCCACGTCCCGACTGCGCAAGGACGTCCTGTCCAAGGTACGGCTCACCATGGCCCGGATGGGCCTGCAGCAACCCGCCACCATCGACCTTCCGTGGCGGGGCTCCTCACGTCCTGTGCAGTCGGCGCAGCAGGTACTGGGCGTGGACCCCCTGGAACTGGTGGGCACCGTCAGCGAGATCGCGCAGGTCTGCCGAGATCTGCCCCGTCACCAGCTCCTGGCCCTCGGGGAGCCAGGCACTGGCAAGACCGTCCTGGCCGTCCGGCTCGTCCACGATCTGGCCTCGGATCCGCAGCCAGGAGATCCGGTCCCGGTGATGATGTCCCTGTCGTCGTGGCGGCCGGCCCTCACGATGCGCGAATGGATTCTCCGGCAGATCCGGCAGATCAGCCCTGACCTCGGCGATCCATACAGGTACGGCCCGGACGCAGCGAGGGACCTCTTCGACAAGGGCCGGGTGATGCCCGTGCTGGACGGGCTCGACGAGCTCCCCGATCATCTGCACGCCGAGGCCGTCCGCGCCATCAACAGATACGTTCACGACGGCTGCTGGTTCATGGTCACCTGTCGGGCCGACGAGTACGAGACGGCACACGGGGACGGGGCACGCCTCACTCGTGCCGCCGTGGTGGAACTCGGCGAGGTGGAGCCCGATCTGGCCATCGACTACCTGGAACAGGCGAGAACGGCCGGCGACACCCGCTGGACACCTGTCTTCGAGGCGATGCGCAACGACCCGGACTGCCCGCTGTCCCGCGCGCTGACCTCGCCCCTGATGCTGTACCTCGCTCAGACCGCGTTCGGCGCGAAGTCCACGGACCCCGGTGAACTGCTGTCCCGGGAGGACTATCCCACTCGGCAAGCCATCGAGGACGAACTGCTGAAGAGGTACCTGCCCGCGGTCTACACCGACGAGGATCCACCAGCGGAACGTGCCATGCGGTACCTGCGGCTGATCGCACGCCAGATGCGCCGGGACCGCACGGTCGACTTCGCCTGGTGGCAGATCAGTGCCGGGATCACCGGTCCCCTCGTGGGCTTGATGTACGGAGTGGTGTGGGGCGCTTTTCTGGGTGCCCTGTTCGGTCCAGGCCGCGGAGCCGGCGCCGGGTTCCTCATAGCGCTCGTGAGCTTCCTCGTTCACGAGATCGTCAGAGCCGACCTCAAGCAGGTCTTCGTGCCCAAGAAGGGGGAGCACGGGCCGGAGTACCTGGCACGCCGCTACAGACACTTGGGCCTGGCCTCGGCTTTGCTGGCGGGCGCCGTCACGGGAATCGGCGTCGGAACATGGATGTCGGGCACGCTGGGAGCGGATCGCTGGTTGTCGACGGCTTACGGGTTGGGCATCGGGGCGTTGTCCGGGGTTGCCGTCATGCTCGGTTCGGCATGGGGCTCCTACGCCGTCAGCCGCCGGTGGTTCAGGTTGCGCGGCGACCTTCCGAAGGATCCCTTGCGGTTCCTCGACGACGCCCGTGAGTTGGGTGTACTGCGGCAGACCGGTTCGGTGTACCAGTTCCGCCACGAACGCCTCCTCGATCAGCTGGGTGGCGGCGTGGTTCAGCAATCGGGCCGTTCGGTACTCGGCGACTGGCCCGCCAAGTGGCTGCGCTGGAGGCCGGTGCTGCCCGTCTTCGCCAGCCTGGCCCAGGTGGGAGCTTCTCTGGGCGCGCTCCTGCTCATTGCCGTGATCGTCGCAGGCAGCGCGCGGCCGGAATTGACCTATCGCTCCGGAGACAAACCGGATTTCGTTTACGTCTCGACCGGCTGCCCAGCAGGTCTCGTGTGCGTACCACCGAAGGTTTTCGCGTGGAAGGTGCCGCCGGGAACGACCCGGCACACGAACTGGGAGCCGATTGCGTCGGGTCAGTCCCCCTTCGTCGGCTGGGGAGGCCCCATGGAGGCGTCCGGCTGTGAAGGAGGCAAGGTGCGGGTGACGTTGACGCTGGCCGACGAGCCGCCGGCCCGGTTCGTCCTCGGCAACGGCAGCCGGGTCGACGGCGTCGACCTCGATCGGCCCGCCTCGCCCGGGAGCCGTTCGTCCTCGCTCACCTTCCGCAGGCTGGACGACCGGCCGTGCACGCTTCGTATCGAATGGCAGACTCCCAACCTGGTTCTGGACGGTCTCGAGGAACCGCGGAAGCGTCTTCGCATCGACCCATGACGCCCGGGACGACCTGCGCGAACGGGACCGTTGGGCGCCCCGCGCCCCCACCGGTCCCGTTCACCGAGCCAAGTGGGCCCGCCTCAGGCGATCCGCTCCAGCACCACCGGCGACGGCGTGAAGGCGGCCGCCTCGGCGGTGATGTCGTAGGAGCCCTCGATCGCCTGGAGGGCGTAGGCGAAGCGGTCGGGGGTGTCGGTGTGGAGGGTGAGGAGGGGCTGGCCCTCGGTGACCTGGTCGCCGGGCTTGGCGTGCAGTTCGACGCCGGCGCCGGCCTGGACCGGGTCCTCCTTGCGGGCGCGGCCCGCGCCGAGGCGCCAGGCGGCGACGCCGATGTCGTAGGCGTCGAGGCGGGTGAGGGTGCCGGAGGCGGGGGCCTTGACGACGTGCTGCTCGCGGGAGGTGGGCAGGGGGGCGTCGGGGTCGCCGCCCTGGGCGGAGATCATGCGGCGCCAGACGTCCATGGCGGAGCCGTCGGCGAGGGCCCTGGCCGGGTCGGCGTCCTTCAGGCCGGCCGCGTCGAGCATCTCGCGGGCCAGGGCGAGGGTGAGGTCGACGACGTCCTTGGGGCCGCCGCCGGCGAGGACCTCCAGGGACTCGCGGACCTCGAGGGCGTTGCCCGCGGTGAGGCCGAGGGGGGTGGACATGTCGGTGAGGAGGGCGACGGTCCTGACGCCGTGGTCGGTGCCCAGGCCGACCATGGTGGAGGCCAGTTCGCGTGCGTCGTCGAGGGTCTTCATGAAGGCGCCGCTGCCGACCTTGACGTCCAGGACCAGCGAGCCGGTGCCCTCGGCGATCTTCTTGGACATGATGGAGGAGGCGATGAGCGGGATCGCCTCGACGGTGCCGGTGACGTCGCGGAGGGCGTAGAGCTTCTTGTCGGCGGGGGCGAGTCCGTCGCCGGCGGCGCAGATGACGGCGCCGACCTCGTCGAGGACGTGCAGCATCTCCTCGTTGGAGAGAAGTGCGCGCCAACCCGGGATGGACTCCAGCTTGTCGAGCGTGCCGCCGGTGTGGCCGAGGCCGCGGCCGGAGAGCTGGGGGACGGCCGCGCCGCAGGCGGCGACCAGGGGGGCGAGCGGGAGGGTGATCTTGTCGCCGACTCCGCCGGTGCTGTGCTTGTCGGCGGTGGGGCGGGACAGGGAGGAGAAGTCCATGCGCTCGCCGCTGGCGATCATCGCGGCGGTCCAGCGGGCGATCTCCCGGCGGTTCATGCCGTTCAGCAGGATGGCCATGGCAAGGGCCGACATCTGCTCGTCGGCCACCTCCCCGCGGGTGTACGCGTCGATGACCCAGTCGATCTGCTCGTCGCTGAGTTCGCCGCGGTCCCGCTTGGTGCGGATGACGGAGATGGCGTCCATGGCCATGGCTGGCGTTCCTTCCGGGAGTGCGAAGGGGGCGGCCCCCGGAACCGCAGTGGTCCCAGGGGCCGCGGGAGGGTTACTTGTCGAGGTGCTTCGGGGTGAAGGCCTGCGGCAGCATCTCCGCCAGGGGCACGATGCCCTTGGGGGTCTCCAGCAGCAGTCCGGGGCCGCCGAACTCGTAGAGCAGCTGCCGGCAGCGGCCGCACGGGACGAGGATCTCGCCGTCGCCGTCGACGCAGGTGAAGTGCGTCAGCCGGCCGCCGCCGGTGCGCTGCAGCTCGGAGACCAGGCCGCACTCGGCGCACAGGCCGAGCCCGTAGGAGGCGTTCTCCACGTTGCAGCCGGAGACGGTGCGCCCGTCGTCGACCAGGGCCGCGACACCGACCGGGTAGCCCGAGTAGGGGGCGTAGGCGTGGGACATGGCGTCCCGGGCGACGGCGCGCAGCGCCTCCCAGTCGATGTCGTCGGCGCCCTGGGGGCCGGTCACTTGCCCTGCCCCTTCCGGTAGGGCAGCCCGTTCGCCTTCGGCATCCGCAACCGCTGCGCGGACAGGGCCAGGACGACGAGGGTGACGACGTACGGGGTGGCGGCGACGACCTGGTTGGGCACCTCGTTGGTGACGGAGTACCAGGTGAACATCAGCAGGCCGACGACAAGGGTGATGCCCGCGCCGGTGTACTTCTTCCGAATGGCCAGCCAGATGGCGCCGATGACCAGCAGCAGCGCGCCGAGCAGCAGCAGGGCGTGCACGTTGGCGGAGCCGCCGCGCAGGTTGAGGCTGTCGGTGTAGCCGAACAGGCCGGCGCCGATGGCGAGGCCGCCCGGCATCCAGTTGCCGAAGATCATCGCGGCGAGGCCGATGAAGCCGCGGCCGCTGACCTGGCCCTCCAGGTAGAAGGGGTTGGCCACGATGGACAGGAACACGCCGCCGAGGCCGGCCAGGGCGCCGGAGATGACGACCGCTATGTACTTGTACTTGTAGACGTTGACGCCGAGGGACTCGGCGGCGATCGGGTTCTCGCCGCAGGAGCGCAGCCGCAGGCCGAAGGCGGTGCGCCACAGCACCCACCAGGTGGCGGGGACCAGCGCGACGGCGATCAGGGTCAGCCAGGAGACGTTGGTGACCAGGCCGCCGAGCAGGCCGGCGATGTCGGAGATGAAGAACCAGCCCTGGTTGTTGAGGTCCCGCAGCCAGCCGGAGAGTCCGGGCACGGTGAACTCGCCGAGGGACTCGACCGCCGGGGACTGCTTGGCGGAGCCGCCCTGGTGCCCCACGAAGGCGAGCGGGGCGAGGTAGCGGGTGGCGCCGAGGGCGAGGATGTTGATCGCCACACCGGAGACGATGTGGTTGACCTTGAAGGTGACGGTGACGACGGCGTGCAGCAGGCCGCCGACGGCGCCGCCGGCGAGGCCGACGAGCACACCGGTCCACGGGCCCCACTGGAAGCCGGCCCAGGCACCGAACCAGGTGCCGAGGATCATCATGCCTTCGAGGCCGATGTTGATGACACCGGAGCGCTCGGCCCACAGACCGCCGAGGCCGGCGAGTCCGATCGGGACGGCGAGCTCCAGCGCGGTGGACATCTGGCTGACGTTGGTGATGCCGTTGGCGCCCGTGATGAGACGGACGATCGAGGTCAGCGCCAGGGCTCCGGCGATGACCAGCATCAGCACCGGCAGCGACAGGCGGCGGCCGGTCGGCGCCGCGGGCTGCAGCGTGGGCTGGTTGACGTCGACGGCGGAGGTCGGAGCGGTCATCGGCCAGCCACCTCCTTCTTGACGTTGTTCTCGGCGCCGATGAAGTGGCCCGCGGCGAGTTCCGCGCCGACCCGGCGCTGCTGGCGGCGCAGGCCCCACTCGCGGACGGCCTCGTAGGAGACGACGACCGAGAGGACGATCAGGCCCTGCATGATGACCGCGATCTCCTTGTCGTAGCCGTGGAAGTCCAGCTCGGGCGAGGCCTTGTCGAGCCAGGCCCACAGCAGCGCGGCGAAGGCGATGCCGACCGGGCTGTTGCGGCCGAGCAGGGCGATGCCGATGCCCAGGAAGCCGATGCCGGTGGGGAAGCTGAGGTTGTAGGTGTGCGCGTCGCCGAGCAGGATCGGCAGGCCGGCGAGGCCGGCGATGGCGCCGGAGAGCAGCATGGCGGTGAGCACCATGCGCTTGGGGTCGACACCGCTGGCCGCGGCGGCGGTCTCGGAGGCGCCGGAGGCGCGCAGGTCGAAGCCGAAGCGGGTGCGGTTGAGCACGACCCAGTAGCCGATACCGAGCAGCACGGCCAGGACCACCAGGCCGTAGATCTCGCCGGCGGGGCCCAGGTCGATGCCGGGGATCCAGCCGGACTCGTGCATCTCGCCGGTGGTGTTGTTGTTGCCGACCTTGACGCCGAAGACGGTGGGCAGCCACAGGTAGCCGATGACGGAGGTCGCGATCGCGTTGAGCATGATCGTGGCGACGACCTCGCTGACGCCGCGGGTCACCTTCAGCACGCCGGCGATGCCGGCCCAGAAGGCGCCGGTGAGGATCGCGGTGAGCAGCAGCAGCGGGATCTGCAGCACGGCCGGGAGGTTCATGTGGGCGCCGACGATGGCGGCCAGCATGGCGCCGAGCTGGTACTGGCCGTCGACACCGATGTTGAACAGGTTCATCCGGAAGCCGATGGCCACCGCGAGCGCGGCGATGTAGTACATCGAGGCCTGGTTGATGATCAGGACCTGGACATCGGAGAACGTCGCCTGCTCGAACATCAGGGCGAACGGCTCGACGGGGTTCTTGCCGGAGGCGACCAGCACGATCGCGCTCAGCACGAAGGCCACGGCGAGCGCGATGACCGGTCCGGCCACCGCGAGGAGCACGCGCTCCTTGTCGAACTTCTTCATCAGCGGGCCTCGTCTTCCGGAGACTCGGGGGCCTTGGACACCCCGGCCGTGGTCTCGGGGGTCTCGTCGTGCTCGAGGTGGCCGGAGGCGGCGCCGGTCATGGCGGAGCCGAGCTCCTCCGGGGTGATGGTGGACGGGTCGGCGTCCGCGACCAGCTTGCCGTCGTAGATCACGCGCAGGGTGTCGGACAGGCCGATCAGCTCGTCCAGGTCCGCGGAGATCAGCAGGACGGCGAGGCCCTCGCGGCGCGCCTCACGGATGTGGTCCCAGATCGCGGCCTGCGCGCCGACGTCCACACCGCGGGTGGGGTGGGCGGCGATCAGGAAGCGCGGCTTGTGGCTCATCTCGCGGCCGACGATCAGCTTCTGCTGGTTGCCGCCGGACAGGGAGGCGGCGGTGACGTCGATGCCGGGGGTGCGGACGTCGTACGTGGCGACGATGCGGCGCGTGTCCTCCTGGGACGCCTTCGGGTCCAGCCAGAAGCCCTTGGCGTTGGGCTTCTCGGTGACGTGGCCGAGGATACGGTTCTCCCAGAGGGGGGCCTCGAGGAGCAGGCCGTGGCGGTGGCGGTCCTCGGGGATGTAGCCGACGCCCTGCTCGCGGCGCTTGCGGGTGGGCCAGGCGGTGATCTCCTCGCCGGCCAGCCGGATCACGCCGGAGTCGGCGTGGCGCAGTCCGATGAGCGCGTCGACCAGTTCGGTCTGGCCGTTGCCCTCGACGCCGGCGATGCCCAGGACCTCGCCCTCGTGGATGGTGAAGCTGATGTCGTCGAGCAGCGCCTTGCCGCCGGGGGCGGCCAGCCGCAGCTTCTCGACCTCGATGACCGGCCGGTCGGTGACGGTGGACTCGGCGGTCTCGGGGGTGGGCAGCTCGCTGCCGACCATCATCTCGGCGAGCTGGCGGGAGGTGGTCTCGGCGGGGACGGCCGTGCCGACCGTGGTGCCGCGCCGGATGACGGTGATCTCGTCGGCGACGGAGAGGACCTCGCCGAGCTTGTGGGAGATGAAGATGACCGACAGGCCCTCGGACTTCAGCTCGCGCAGGTTCGCGAAGAGGGCGTCGACCTCCTGCGGGACGAGCACGGCGGTCGGCTCGTCCAGGATCAGGGTGCGCGCGCCGCGGTAGAGGACCTTGAGGATCTCCACGCGCTGGCGGGCGGCGACGCCGAGTTCCTCGACGAGGGCGTCGGGGCGGACCTCGAGGCCGTAGCGCTCGGAGATCTCCTTGATCTTCCGGCGGGCCCGGGCGCCGATGCCGTACAGCTTCTCGCTGCCGAGGACGACGTTCTCCAGGACGGTGAGGTTGTCGGCCAGCATGAAGTGCTGGTGGACCATGCCGATACCGCGGGCGATGGCGTCGGCGGGCGAGGAGAAGCTGACCTTCTCGCCGTCGACGGCGATGGTGCCCTCGTCCGGCTTCTGCATACCGTAGAGGATCTTCATCAGCGTCGACTTGCCGGCGCCGTTCTCGCCGACGAGGGCGTGAACGGTGCCCTTGCGGACGGTGAGGTGGATGTCGTGGTTGGCCACGACGCCGGGGAAACGCTTCGTGATCCCGGCGAGCTCGACGGCGGTCACCTGACCGCCCGCCGCCGATCCGGCCGGAGGGCTGCTGGACGCGTTGATGGCGCACTCTCCATGGGGACGGGGGTCGTCTACACGCGTAGCGCCCCTACGGCATACGGAGGGGCGGCGCACTGCTTCGGCGGGGTGCGGGAGGTCGGACTCCCGCACCCCGCCGAGCGCGCACGACCCCGCGGGGGTCTTGCTGGCTCAGCTCGACTTGACCTTGATCTCGCCGTTGACGATCTTCTCCTTCGCCTTCGCGACGGCTTCCTGGATCTCGGCGTTGTCCGCGAACTTCGGGTTGGAGTTCGACAGGCTCACCTCACCCGTCTTCAGATCGCCCCTGACGATACCGGTCTCGGGCTTGCCCTCCTCGACCGACTTCGCCAGGTTGTACACCGCCTTGGCGACGTCCTTCATCGCCGAGGTCAGGATGGAGTCCTTGTACTTGGCAAGGGCCTCCTGCTTGTACTGGTCGGAGTCGACACCGATCGCCCACACCTTGTTGGCGGCGGCAGCCTCGATGACGCCCTGACCGGACAGGCCGGCGGCGGCGTACACCACGTCGGCCTTCTTCTCGATCTGGCCCTCGGCGGCGGTCTTGCCCTTGTCGGGGCTGGAGAAGCCGCCCTCCTCCGCGGTCTGCGTGAGGTACTGGGAGATGACCTTGACCTTGGGGTCGGTGTCCTTGACGCCCTGCTCGAAGCCGGCCTGGAACTTGTGGATCAGCGGGATGTCCACGCCGCCGACGAAGCCGACGGTCTTGGTCTTGGTGGCCTTGGCGGCGGCGACACCGGCGAGGTAGGACGCCTGCTCCTCGGAGAACACCAGGTCGGCGACATTGTCGGCCTTGATGGTGGCGTCGTCGACGATGCCGAAGGTGGTGTCCGGGAACTTCTCGGCGGCGCCCTTGACGGCGGAGGCGTAGGCGTAGCCGACACCGATCACCGGGTTGTAGCCCTGCTTGGCCAGCGAGACCAGGCGCTGCTCCTTGTCCGCGTCGGTCTCGCCCTCGGTCGGCTCGACGTCCTGGGTCTCGTAGCCGAACTCCTTCTTCGCCTTCTCCAGGCCGGCGTAGGCGGCGTCGTTGAACGACTGGTCGCCCTTGCCGCCGACGTCGTAGGCGATGGCGAGGCCCTTGTCCCCCTTGCCCTCGGCGTTGGCCGACGTGGAGGTGCCGCCGCAGGCGGTGAGGGTGAGGGCGAGGGAGGCGGTCGCTGCGCCTGCGACCGTGATCCGGGAAATCCGGCGCATGTGTGGTGCTCCTAGTCGTACAAAGCGCCGGGACGTTTCAGCTTCGGCGCTGGCTTCGCCGCAGAGTAACGCGCGTAGACCTGCCTGAAAACCCCTTCTGTCCACCTTGTTATCCGCCCGTGCTGAAGGGGGCTGAGGGGAGCGGGGCGGTTACGGTGAGTGGCGGATTTCGGGGCGGGTCTGGTGGGGCGTCATGGGGGTGGGTGGAGTGCGCGTTGGTGCTGGGCTGCGCCCTGCTCTCCCGTTCACGCGTGCGCGTGCACGGGGCTGCGCCTGGATTGGGCACCCGGGGTGTGTGCTGGACGGGGGTGGGCTGCGCTTCCCGGCGCTAGCAGGGTGCCGCTGCGCCCACCCGTGCCGCCCCAAGCGGCACGACTGCCCGCAGCTACGGAGGCGCGTTAGCCGCGCGGGACGCAACCCCGCCGAAGCGGGCCGTAGGCGTGGCGCGGACGCGCGCGGCGGGGAGGGGTCGGGGTGGTGGTGTCCGCCCGCAGCGGCTGGCGCGTCCGCACCCGTACTCCGGTGAGAAACCGATTCCGCGCCAGACCGAGGACGGATACCACCGCCCCGGCCCCGACTCACCCACCCACCGTAGGCGCTACGCGCACCCCACCGAAGCCGCAGATGCGCCGCAGGCATCCCCACCCGCACCCCCACCGAAGCCGCAGATGCGCCGCAGGCATCCCCACGTGAACCCCCACCGGGCCGCAGGCATCCCCACGTGAACCCCCACCGGGCCGCAGGCATCCAACGCGCACCCCACCGAAGCCGCAGCCCGACAACCGCGCACCCCACCGGAGGTGCAGGCATCCAACGCGCACCCCCACCCAGCCGCAGCGGGCGGCAACCGCAAGGGTCGCCGCCCGCTGAGAAGTGGAGAGAGGGAGGGCTACTCCGTCTTGACCTTGATGGAGCCGTCGATGATGCCTTCCTTGGCCTTGGCGACCGCTTCCTTCAGGCCCTCGATCTCGTTCATCTTCGGGTTGCTCTCGGACAGGCCCACACCGTCGACCTTGAGGTCGAACACCTGCGTGCCGGTCAGCGGCTTGTCGTCATGGACCGACTTGGCCAGCGCGTAGACCGCACCACCGACGTCCTTCAGCGCGGACGTGAGGATGAAGTCCTTGTAGCTGGCCAGCGCCTCCTGCTTGTACTGGTCCGAGTCGACACCGATGGCCCAGACCTTCGCCTTGGCCGCCGCCTCGATGACACCCTGACCGGAGAGACCCGCCGCCTGGTAGATGACGTCGGCGTTCTTCTCGATCTGCCCCTCGGCCGCCGCCTTGCCCTTGTCGGGGCTGGAGAAGCCACCCTCCTCGGCGGTCTGCGTCAGGTACTGCGAGATCACCTTGACCTTGGGGTTGGTGTCCTGCACACCCTGCTTGTAACCGGCCTCGAACTTGTGGATCAGCGGAATGTCCACACCGCCCACGAAGCCGACCGTGTTCGTCTTGGTCGCCTTGGCCGCCGCCACGCCGGCCAGGTAGGACGCCTGCTCCTCCGCGAAGACCAGGGACGCGACGTTGTCGCCCTCGACCACGGAGTCGACGATGCCGAAGGTGGTGTCCGGGTACTTGGAGGCAACGGCCTTCATCGCCGGACCGTAGGCGAATCCGACGCCGATGACCGGGTTGTAGCCCTGCCGGGCCAGGGACGCCAGCCGCTGCTCCTTGTCCGCATCGGTCTCGCCCTCGGTCGGCTCGACGTCGGCGGTCTTGTAGCCGAACTCCTTCTGGGCCTTCTGCAGGCCGGAGTAGGCGGCGTCGTTGAACGACTGGTCGCCCTTGCCGCCGATGTCGTACGCGATGGCGAGCCCGCGGTCCTGCTTGGAGGACCCTCCGTTGTCACTGCTGGTGCCGCCGCAGGCAGTGGCGGCGAGTGCGAGCGACGCGACCCCCACCGCGACGCGGGTCAGTTTGGATATCCGACGCATCTGAAGTTCCCCATTCTCCAAAGCCCCGCAGCGGGTGCTCGGTTCGGCGCACATTAACGCGCGTAGACACTCCTGGGAACGGGGTACCGCGGGGCCGTTATCCATTCGTGCCGATGGCCGGCGCATCGGTGCTGAGCGCACTTACCTGTGAGGCTGGGACCACGCTGCACCTCCCCCGCCGCCCATGCAAGCGGAGGAGGGCAGAAGAGACTGCTGAGGCTGGAGTGACCGGGATTCAGCGATTCAGCGCAACGCGTCCAGCAACGCCGCCGCCGTGAACAGCTCCACCCCGACCGTGATCGCATGCTCGTCCACGTCGAAGTCACCCTGGTGCAGGTCACGGATGATCCGCTCCCCCGGCGTGCGCACCCCGAGCCGTGCCATCGCGCCCGGGACGTGCTCCAGATACCAGGAGAAGTCCTCGCCGCCGAGGCTCTGCTCCGTGCCGTCCACCGACTCCACACCCCGCCGGGCGATCATCGCGTCGCGCAGCAGCTCGGTGACCCCGGGCTCGTTGACGACCGGCGGGACGCCGCGCACGTAGTTGATCTCGGACTTGGCCCGGTGCAGGTTGGCCACCTCGTCGATGGCGGCGACCACGATGTCCGGCGCCTGCCGCCAGGTGTCGAGGTCGAGGCAGCGCACCGTGCCGGAGAGCTCCGCGTGCTGCGGGATGACGTTGGGGGCGTGGCCGGACTCGACCCGGCCCCAGGTGACGGCGAGCCCGCTGCGGCTGTCGACCCGCCGGCCGACCAGCGCGGGCACGTCGGTGACGACCCGGGCCGCGGCGGTGACCAGGTCGGTGGTCAGGTGCGGGCGGGCGGTGTGGCCGCCGGGGCCGTCGAGGGCGATCTCCAGCCGGTCGCAGGCGGAGGTGATGGCGCCCTCGCGCAGCCCGATCTTGCCGGCGTCGACGCGCGGGTCGCAGTGCACGGCGATGATCCGGCCGACGCCGGTGAGCGCGCCGTCCTCGATGGTGTCGGCGGCACCGCCGGGCAGCACCTCCTCGGCGGGCTGGAAGATCAGCCGCACGGGGCGGGGCAGCAGGCCCTGGCGGTGCAGTTCGGCCAGGATGAGGCCGGCGCCGAGCACCACGGTGGTGTGCACGTCGTGGCCGCAGGCGTGGGCGCGGTCGGGCACGACGGAGCGGTACGGGCAGTCGGCCTTCATGTCGGGGATGGGCAGGCCGTCGATGTCGGCGCGCATGGCGAGCATCGCCGAGCCGGTGGCCATGTCCTGCGGTACGCCGATGTCACAGATGAGTCCGGTTCCGCCGGAGAGGACGCGCGGCTTCAGGCCGGCGCGTACGAGCCGTTCCTTGATCGCGGCGGTGGTGCGGAACTCCTGGTTGCCGAGCTCGGGGTGCATGTGCAGATCGCGCCGGAACGCCACGAGTTCGGCCCGCAGGGCCTCGGGGAGCGCACCGGGAAGCACCGCTCCCCCGGGGAGATCGATCTCGGACTCCAGTGACATCAGTGGCTTCACCCTTTGAAGAGTAGGGCGCGGAGGCCCCCGACCGACCCCTGATCAAGAAAATTCAACCCCTTAGGGGAAGAAAATCTTGCCGCCCTACGCATGGCTGCCCATCGAGATGGGTAGGCTTCTCGCTCTTTTCATTGAGGTCGGGCCGCACGGCCCGCCTCGGGCCGGCTGCCCGACCTGCGGAGAGTGACTTCTCTCACATCTTCCGCCTCGGCGGCGGCATGCGCCCGTTCTCCACACGGTTACCACGCATGGCGCCTTCCACGCGGACCGGTTCAACTGGCGGACACCGGCCAGGTGTGCTGGCTAGGTTCGGGGCCATGCGCGCACCCGACCCGGAGTTCCTGCACCGTACCCGCGCCGCGTACGACGCCTTCGCCGAGGAGTACACCGACCGCTGTGCGGACGGCCTGAGCGACCAGCCCCTGGAACGCGCCCTGCTGGCCGCCTTCGCGGAACTGGCGGGCCGCAGGCGGGACGGCGCACCCGCCCCCGTGGCGGACCTGGGCTGCGGGCCCGGCTACGTCACGGCGCGGCTGCACCGGATGGGGCTGCCGGTGTTCGGCGTGGACCTCTCGCCCCGCATGGTGGCGCTGGCCCGCGAGGCGCATCCCGGTCTGCGGTTTCACGTGGGGTCGATGACCGACCTGGGCCTGCCGTCCGCGACGCTCGGCGGGATCGTGGCGCTGTACTCGGTGATCCATGTGCCCGACGCGCATCTGCCGTCGCTGTTCGCCGAGTTCCGGCGGGTGCTGCTGCCGGGCGCCCCGGTGCTGCTGGCCTTCCAGTCCGGCGAGGAGGACGGCACCCTGCACCTGGACGAACGCTTCGGGCACGCCGTCTCCCTCGACTACTACTGGCGCACCCCGGCCACCGTGACCGGCCACCTCCGCAAGGGCGGCCTGGAGCTCACCGCGCAGGTCATGCGGGAGCCGGAGGGCGAGGAGAAGCGCCCCCGCGCCCTGCTCCTCGCCCGCAGGCCCGAGGAGGCGTAGCGGAAGAGCGCGGGCCCGCCGCCGCTGCCAGGCGGTGGGCGTCGCGGGCCGTGGCGGTCACGGTGGAGAGGAAGCCGCGGGCGCGGGGGGAGGCGTGCCCGGTGAGCCAGGCGGGGTCGATGTCGCAGACCGCCACGCGGACGCCGGTGCCCGCGAGCGCCAGGGGCAGGGTGTGGACGACCGTGGAGGGGAAGCTGAGGACGGTGGAGCCGATCGGGCCCCGGCGGGCTATGAGCTCCAGCGGGAGTTCCGGGCGGACGATCTGCAGGCCGGTCTGCACGGCCAGCCGGTGGAGCTTGTCCGCGCTCTCCCGGCGGTGGGCGAAGTAGCGGGTCGCGCCGTGCGTGGCGGCCAGGGCGCGGACGGCCTCCAGGTAGGCGCCGTCGTCGACCACGCCGGTCTCCACCAGGGAGGTGCCCACCAGGTCGGTGCCCTCGGCGATGCGGGGCGGGCCGAAGCGGGCGCGGGTCCAGGCGAAGGTGTTGGCGGTGACGGTGACGCCGGGCGGGCTGTCGGCCACCGGCATCGAGGAGAAGACCTCGACGCGGCGCTCACCGTGCGGGGTGAGGCGGCGCCGGGCGGCCGCGGAGACGGGGGCGAGGAGCAGGTCACGGGGGCCGGTCCTGCCGCCCTTGCGGTGCCAGCGGACCAGCCGCTCCCCGCGGGCGAGCTGGCCGACGAACTCCATGGTGGCCGTGCCGTCGTCGACGACCACCACCTCGCGGGCGCGGGTGACGGTCAGCAGCAGCTGTACGTAGCGGGAGAAGGGGTCGCCGAGGAGGACCCGGTGGGCGCGGCGCAGCAGGCCGGCGAGGCCCCCCACGGTCCGCAGCGGGGCGGTGGGGCCGCCGCGCGCCTCCTCCCAGCGGACGGTGTGGCCCTCCTCGCGGGCCAGTCCGGCCATGCGGCGCAGCTGGCCGCGGGTCATCGGGTCGACGGGGGCCGGCACCACGAGGGTGATCCCCGCGCCGGGGGCGTGCAGGTGCGCCCACTCCAGCACGTTCAGCAGCTGTACCGGGCTCTCGACGAAGGCGAGGGTGTGGGGGCCGGCCTTCCCGGCGCGGGGGATCACCGGCCCGCTCAGACGGTCAGCGGCTCGCCCGCGGCCGCGGCGATCTCCGCCTCGGCGACGACGCCGGGCACGCGGCGCAGCTTGCGCATCGGGGCCAGCTCGGACTCGTAGACCTTCTTCACGCCGTCGCCGAGGGAGGCCTCGATGGTGCGGATGTCGCGGACCAGGCGCTGCAAACCCTGCGGTTCGACCGAGGCGGCCTGGTCGGAGCCCCACATGGCGCGGTCGAGGGTGATGTGCCGCTCGACGAAGCAGGCGCCGAGGGCGACCGCGGCGAGCGTGGTCTGCAGGCCGGTCTCGTGGCCGGAGTAGCCGATCGGCACGTTCGGGTACTCCTGGCGCAGGGTGTCGATGACGCGGAGGTTCAGCTCCTCGGCCTTCGCCGGGTAGGTGGACGTGGCGTGGCAGAGGACGATGTTGTCGCTGCCGAGGACCTCCACCGCGTGGCGGATCTGCCTCGGGGTGGACATGCCCGTGGACAGGATGACCGTGCGGCCGGTGGAGCGCAGGGTGCGCAGCAGCTCGTCGTCGGTGAGCGAGGCCGAGGCGACCTTGTGGGCGGGCACGTCGAACTTCTCCAGGAAGGCGACGGACTCGATGTCCCACGGGGAGGCGAACCAGGCGATCCCCTTCTGCCGGCAGTAGTCGTCGATCTGCCGGTACTCGTCCTCGCCGAACTCCACGCGGTGCCGGTAGTCGATGTAGGTCATCCGGCCCCAGGGGGTGTCGCGTTCGAGGTCCCACTGGTCGCGCGGGGTGCAGATCTCGGGGGTGCGCTTCTGGAACTTGACCGCGTCGCAGCCGGCGCCGGCGGCTGCGTCGATCAGCCTGAAGGCGTTGTCGAGGTCGCCGTTGTGGTTGATGCCGATCTCGCCGGTGATGTAGACGGGGCGGCCCGGGCCGATCTCGCGGGAACCGAGGGTGCGGATACGGGAGTTGCTCATGAGTGGCGCTTCCTTACTGAGGGTTGCTCGGGGTTGCTCGGGGGTTTGGGGGCGCTCGGGGATTCGGGGTCAGAGGGGGTCAGAGGGGGTCAGAGGGGGAGGGAGGGTCAGAGGGGGAGGGAGTCGAGGGACGGGCCCAGCAGCCAGCCGGCGATCTCCCTGATGGCGCCCGCACCGCCGGGGGCGGTGGTGACCGCGCGGGCGGCGCCGCGCACCGCGTCGTGGGCGCTGCCGACGGCCACGGGCCAGCCGGCCAGGGCGAAGCAGGGCAGGTCGTTGACGTCGTTGCCGACGTAGAGCACGCGCTCCGGCGCGATGCCCTGCTCCTCGCACCACTGCTTGAGGGCGAGGTCCTTGCGGTCGATGCCGTGCAGCACGGGCACGCGCAGCTTGCGGGCGCGGGCGGCGACGACCGGGTTCTGCTCCGTGGAGAGGATCAGCATCCGCAGTCCGCTGCGGCGCAGCGCGGCGATGCCCAGGCCGTCGCCGCGGTGCACGGCGACCAGCTCCCGTCCGTGGGCGTCGATCAGCACCCGGTCGTCGGTCTGGGTGCCGTCGAAGTCCAGGACGACCGCGTCGATGTCGTCCGCGGTCGGCAGGGCGCCGGGGCGGTGGGCGTCCAGGAGCGGCGCGAGGGCCCGGGCGCGGGCGAGGTCGTGCGGGTCGTCGATCTCCAGGACCCGGGCGGGGTCGGTGCGCACCAGGGCGGTGCGGCCGAAGAAGCGGTGCCGGTGGGTGCGGAACCCGTGCGCGTCCATGGCGTAGGCGGCACCGGTCTCCAGCAGGTCCTCGGGGCGGTCCTGGCGGCGGGGGCGGAAGGCCTTGTCGTGATTGACGCCGTAGCCTCCGGCGGGTGCGGCCGTCTCCCTCGCTCCGTCCCTGCCGTCGGATACGTCGCTGCCGTCGCGCCAGAGGAAGCCGTGGAACGGGGCCACGGTCACCGCCGTGTCGGCGCCCTGCTCGGTGACCGCCGCGGCCGCCCGGTCGATGTCCTCGGCGAGGAGGAACGGGCTGGTGCACTGGACCAGCAGGACGGCGTCCACCGGGGCGTGGTGCAGTGCCTCGTGGGCGTCCAGGGCGTGCAGGACGGCGGCCTCGGAGGTGGCGGTGTCCCCGGCGAGGGCGGCGGGCCGGGTCACGACCTCGGCGCCGGCCTGACGTGCGGCGGCGGCGATCGCCTGGTCGTCGGTGGACACCACCACGTCGGTGACGCGCCGGGCGGCCCGGCACTCGCGCACCGCGCGGGCCACCAGGGGGACGCCGCCGACCGGGGCGAGGTTCTTCGCGGGCACGCCCTTGGAGCCGCCGCGCGCGGGGATGACGGCAAGCACCCGGCGCCGCACGGCTGCGGCGGACGCGGCGGACGCGGCGGACGCGGCCGGGGGTTCGGGCATGGCGTGCACTCCTGGAGGCGAGGGGGCGGGTGAGGCGGACGTACCGAGGACGGGTGCGGGGCCATTCCGTTGAGGGACAGCCGCTCCCGGCGGTGCTGCGCTGGGCGGCGTACGGCCGTCTTGGGCGCGGGCGTTCACAGCTCCCCCATCCGCCGGATGACCGGCGCCACGCGCTGCACCCCGTGCCGGTAGGCGCCGCGGGCGGCCCGCCGCACGATCCGGCGCACCGGCCCGGGCCGCTGGTCCGCTGCCGGCGCTCCGGGCAGCAGGCTGCCGTCGGGCGCGAGGTGGTGGCGGGCGAGGATGCCGGGGAGGTAGCCGGGCGCGGTGGCCGGTGTGTAGTAGGGGGTCAGCGGCGGCAGTGCGGGCGAGGAGAGCAGCTTGAGCAGGCGCTCGCGGGCCGTGTCGAAGGCCGTCTCGTACGTCCCGTCCGCCGCGACGCCCTGCCGGGCGGTCCACTCCGGGTCCGGCTCCGGTCGGTGGCCGGCGTCGAGCTGGTCGAAGGAGGCGAGGCAGCCGGAGCCGATGAAGTGGTGGTTGCCGAGGGACTCGCGCACGCCGAGGTCGGTGAGGATCGCCGTGGGGATGCGGCGGTGCAGGGACTCGAGGGCGGCCGTGGAGCTGACGGTGACCAGCAGGTCGGTGCGGTCCAGCACCTCGCCCATGTGCCCGTACACCAGGCGCAGGTTGGGCGGCAGGTCGAGCTTCTGCGCCAGCTTCTGGTAGGGCAGTTCCTCGATGTGGGTGGTGTGTTCGCCGGGCCGGGAGCGGAGTTTGAGCAGCACCTCGCGCTCGGGGTGGCTGCGGGCGTGCCGTATCAGCCGTTCCAGCAGGTAAGTACGGTCCTTGCGGCTCTCCGGCACGGACGGCTGGGCGGCGAACACCACCGTGTACGGCTCGCGGGGGCCGGTGTACGGCGCACCGCCGAGGAACGGCAGCGCGACCTCGGTGACCGCACCGGCGTCGGCGCCGACGCCCTCGTAGACCGCGCGGAAACGCTTCGCGTCCTGGCGGGAGTTGGCGAGGACCAGGTCGGCGCCGTGCCGCAGCAGCAGGCCGTCGGCGAGCTTCTCGTAGACGACCCCGACGTATCCGGTGACGACGACGGGACGGTCCCGCCGGTCCTGCCAGATGTGCCGCAGGCCGTGCAGCAGGGCCTGGACACTGCCGCCGACCAGGGCGAGCACCAGGACGTCGTGGCCGGTGTCGCGCATGGTGCGCAGGAACTCGGCCGCGGTCACCTCGCCGATCGAGTCGGCGCGGACGCCGACCTCGGTCAGCTGGCGGGCGGTCGGGGTGGCCCGGCCGCGCAGCAGGAATCCGTCCAGCCGCAGGGCCGGCCGGTCGCCGCCGGCCGGGGCGAGGCGTATCGCGGTGAGCGCGCCCCATTTCCACCGGGTGTCGGAATCCGCGAGGACCGCCACCCGCAGGGCTTTCGTTGCACTTGCTGGCACGTCGATGACGCTAGGAAGGAATTCCAAGGAGCCGCCCAACCCGAATCCAACAAAAGGTGAACAGCGCGCCGCCGAATGGCGAATCGGCCCGGCCCGGAAAGTCGCGAACGGATTTTCACCGGCGCGGAAGTGACCGGTTCACCACTTCGCCACGCGTCGTTCACTCTGCCTCAAGGTGCAGGTCAAGACGGATGCCGGGGTGCCACCTAACGTCTGCGGGGTGCCGAAGCTCTCTGTCATCGTGCCGTTCTACAACGTGCGGCAATACGTCCCCGATGCCCTGCGCAGTCTTCGTGCGAACGCGCGCGAGGACTTCGAATTCATTCTGGTCGACGACTGTTCCTCGGACGGGACCGCGGAACTTCTCGCGCGCGGCGAACGCGAACTGCCGGGCGCGGTGCTGGTCCGGCACGAGAGAAACGGGGGTCTGGCGACCGCCCGCAACACCGGTATCGACCGGGCGCGCGGGGAGTATCTGACGTTCCTGGACGGCGACGACTGGCTGGCGCCCGGCTATTACGCGCGGCTGCTCGAGGCGATCGAAGGGCTGGGCTGCGATTTCGTGCGCACCGACCATGTGCGGTGCACGGCCCGGGCCCGCTCGGTGCAGCGGGTGCCGCACGGCCGCCGCAATGTGGTGCTCTCGCCGCGTGCGGCCATCCTGCCCGCGCACCGGAGCACCGCCGTGGACTACGCCTACGCCTGGGCCGGCATCTACCACCGCCGTCTGGCCGACCGGGGGCTGCTGCACTTCACCGACGGGCTGCGCACCGCCGAGGACCGGCCGTGGATCTGGAGGCTGCACCGTGAGGCGGAGTCGTTCGCGGTGACCGGCCTGCTCGGGGTGTTCTACCGGCGCGGGGTGTCCTCCTCGCTGACGCAGATCGGGGACGCCCGGCAGCTGGACTTCATCCGCGCCTTCGACCAGGTGGTCGCGGAGACCGCGGCGGATGCGGAGGCGGCGGCGCTGCTGCCGAAGGCCGTGCGCACCTACTGCGCGATCATCGCCCATCACCTGGCCTCCATCGAGAAGTTCGAGGCGCCCGTGGCCCGGAAGCTGAAGGCGATGAGCGCGGCGGCGCTGCGGCGGATGCCGCAGGACGTGCTCGACGAGGCGCTGGCGTCGATGGACCTGGAGCGGGCCGCCCGGCTGCGCCGGCTGCGGCGGCGCCCGGTCCTGGCGGGGAGGGCGGCGGCATGACCACGCAGATCTTCATGGCGTCGACGCTGTACGGCACGGCAACGCTGGCCGCCGCCCTGGACGCCGGGTGTTTCGCCCCGGCCGGCCGGCGGCTGCTGCTGGTGTCCAACAACGCGGCGACTCCGGAGACGACACCGGCGGTGGACGAACTGCCCGGCTTCGAGCGGCTGCGCGGCCGCTTCGACGAGGTGGCGTCGTGGAACGAGACGATCTTCCCGTTCCATCCCGGAGGCTGGGCGCCGCGCCCGGAGGACGCCCCGCTGTGGGAACGCTTCCTGCGGGCGGCGTGGGGGCTGGGCGACGACGAGGTGTCGCTGGCCGTCGAGTCGATCCAGGTCAACCCGGCGCTGGGGCTGGCGCAGATCTTCACCGACGCGCCCCTGACGGTCTACGCGGACGGTCTGATGAGCTACGGGCCGACCCGCAACAAGCTGGACCCGCTCGTCGGCACGCGGGTGGAACGGCTGCTGCATCTGGACCTGGTACCGGGGCTGCGCCCGCTGCTGCTGACCGAGTTCGGCGTCCCGGCACAGCTGGTGCCGACGCCCGCGTTCACCAAGGTGCTGGCCGAACTGGCCGACGCCGACATGCGGTTGCCGGAGGTGGAGAGGCCCGCGCTGCTGCTCGGCCAGTATCTGTCGGCGCTGGACATCCTCTCCGCCGAGGAGGAGGAGCGGCTGCACGCCGAGATGCTGCGGGGCGTCGTCCGGCTCGGTCACCGGCGGGTGGTGTTCAAGCCGCATCCCACGGCACCGGCCCGCTTCAGCCGGCTGCTGGAGGCGGAGGCGGACCGGCTCGGCGCCGAACTGACGGTGCTGGATGCTCCGGTGCTCGCCGAGGTGCTGTACCAGCGGATGCGTCCGGCGCTGGTCACCGGCTGCTTCTCCACGGCCCTGATCACCGCCTCCGAGCTGTACGGGCTGCCGGTGGCGCGAGCGGGGACGGGGCTGCTGCTGGACCGGCTGACGCCGTTCGAGAACAGCAACCGCGTGCCCGTCACCATCGTCGACGCGTTGCTGCCCGAGCTGACGGACCGTGATGCGGTGGCCGAGGGCCGCCGGGGCCAGGACACCGAAAGCCTCGGCGAACTGATCCGGGCGGTCGGCTTCGCCATGCAGCCGAGGATCCTGCCGGAGCTGCGGCAGGACGCCGAGCGCTGTCTGTCGACGCGGCTGGACGACCGCACCCGGCGCTACTTCAAACGGAAGCGGCTGACCTCCCTGGGCCTGCCCGGCGGGGTGCCGGCGCGGCTCGCCTTCCTGCTCCGCAGCCCCACGGTGCGGCGGGCGGCACCGCGGCTGCGACGGCTGCGACGGCTGCGACGGCTGGTGCGGCGATGAGCGGGGCGCCGATCCCGGCTCACGGCCCTGGGAGCCGTACATGACCAGCCTGACCGCCGGCCGCCCGGCCCACGACACGACCCTGCGGCCGCACACCTCGCACCGCCAAGGCCGGTTGCGGGCCCTGGACGGCCTGCGCCTGCTGGCCGCGCTGATGGTGGCGGTCTACCACTACGGCGGTCGCGGCGGTGAGGTCGCCGAGGCCTGGGGCACGTCCCCGAAGCTCCAGTTCCCCACCCTGCACACCTGGTTCGCCTACGGGTGCCTGGGTGTGCAGGTCTTCTTCGTGATCAGCGGGTTCGTGATCTGCATGAGCGGCTGGGGCCGGGCGCTCGGGGCGTTCTTCGCCTCGCGTGCGGCGCGGCTGCTGCCGGCCTACTGGTGTGCCGTCGCCCTGGTGGTGGCCGTGTTCGCGCTGCCGGTGGTGGCGTACCAGGCGGTGGCGCCGAGCGACGCGCTGGTGAATCTGACGATGCTGCAGATGCCGCTGGGTGCGGACCGGGTGCTGGGCGTGTGCTGGACGCTGTGGGCGGAGCTGCGCTTCTACGCGCTGTTCGCCCTGTGCGTGGTGGTGCCCGGGGCGAGCCGGCGTCGGGTCGTCCTGTTCTGCGCGGGCTGGACGCCGGCGGCGGTGATCGCGCAGGCCGCGCGGGAGCCGCTGCTGGACCTGGTGCTGATGCCCGAGTACGCGCCGTTCTTCGTCGGCGGGGTGGGTCTGTACCTGGTCCACCGTGACCGGCGGGACGTGCACGCCTGGGGCATCGTGGGCGTGAGCTGGCTGCTGGGCCAGCACCATGCGGTGCGGGAGCTGTGGCACGCGCCCGGCGGGGACGCGTTCTCCCACCGCTCCTCCGCCGTCATCGTCCTGATCGTGACCCTGGGCTTCGCCGCCGTCGCGGCGGTCGCGCTGGGCCGGCTCGACTGGGCCGACTGGCACTGGCTGACGGTGGCCGGGGCGCTCACGTACCCGTTCTACCTGGTCCACGAGCACCTCGGCTGGGTGGTGATCGGCGCCCTGCACCGGGGGCTGCGTCTGCCGTCGGCGGTGACGTTCGCGCTGACGGTCGCCTCGATGCTGCTGCTGGCGTGGCTGATCCACCGCCGGGTGGAGAGGCCGGCCACTCCGCGGCTGCGGGCGCTGCTGTCCTCACCATCGCGCTGAGGTGCGCCGGCCGCCGGGCCGGATCAGGCGGGCCGGGCCGGATCAGGCGGGCCGGGCCGGATCAGGCGGGCTTCGGCCGGTAACTGGCCTCGATGCCCGCGAGGATCAGCGCCAGGCCCTCCTCGAAGTGCCGGTCGAAGTCGGCGAACAGCTCCGCGCCGGCCTGGGCCGCCAGCGGGAAGTCGGCCATCAGGCGGGCGCGTTCCTCGAGGTCGTAGCCCTCGCGGCGCTCACCGGGCAGCGGCTGGACGCCCTGCTCCTCGGTGACGAAGCCGAGCGTGTAGACGAAGGTCGTGGTGAGCGCCCGGACCGCCTGGGCGAGGGTGAGTCCGGCGCCGGTGAGCAGGCGCAGGTTGTCCTCCTGGGCCTCGGCGTGGACCAGGGCGGTGCGAGCCGAGCCCGATGCTGGTCGCCGATGTGCGGGTCACCGGCCTGGACCGGGACAACTGACACATCTTCCCGCCGCGCGGGGACGGCGGCGACTTCCTCACGCTGTGCCCGCTGCCCGGGGAGGACTTCCAGCTGGTCGCCCGCTTCCCGGAGGGCACGCGGGTCGACCTCTCACCGGAAGGGGTGCGGCGGGTGGTCGCCGAACGCACCCATCTCTCCCCCTCGGACGTCACCGAGGTCCGCTGGGCATCGGACTTCCGTCAGGCGCGCCGCGCTCGCCGACCGCTTCCGCGCGGGCGGGGTCTTCCTCGCCGGTGACGCCGCCCATGTGCACTCCCCCGCCGGCGGGCAGGGCCTCAACACCAGCGTCCAGGACGCCTACAACCTGGGCTGGAAGCTCGGCGCGGTACTGCGGGAGGGAGCGGACCCGGCGCTGCTCGACACCTACGAGGAGGAGCGGCGCCCGATCGCGGCGGACATGCTGCGCCTGTCGACCGGCGTCCACCGCGGCGAGGTGCGCCGGGGCGCGGCGACCCGGCAACTGGGGCTCGGCTACCGGGACTCGTCACTCAGCCGGGAGACCCGCACGGCCCCCGGCCGGGTGCGCGCCGGCGACCGCGCACCCGACGGCACGGTGATCGGCGTCCGTCTCTTCGACGCGTTCCGGGGACCGCACTGGACCCTGCTGGGCGCCGGGCAGGCGGACGACGCACCGGAGCGGGTGCGCACCCTGCCCGCGGCCCCGGAGGCGTACGGCCCCGGCGTCTTCCTGGTCCGCCCGGACGGCTACGTCGGCTGGACCGGGGACACGGCGGACGGACTGGGCGGGTACTTCGCGGCAATCGGGCTCCGGCCGGCCCCCACCGGAACCCGGCGCTGACCGGCCGTCCCCGGAACCCGGCGCTGACCGGCCGTCCCCGGAACCCGGCGCTGACCGGCCGTCCCCGGAACGCGGAGAGCGGCTAGGTTGCTAGGCGCTCGCGAGCGAGAGCTTGGCCGCGAAGCCGAGGAACAGCGCGCCCGCGGCCGAGGTGGCCCCCGCCGCCAGCCGCCGCCTGCGGCGGAACGCCTCGGCCAGCCGGGTGCCGCTGAAGATCAGCAGCGAGAGGTAGAGGAAGCTCGCCGTCTGCAGCAGCGCGCCGAGCACCAGGAAGGAGAGCGCGGGGTAGGGGTAGCCGGGGTCGACGAACTGCACGAAGAAGGAGATCAGGAAGAGGATCGCCTTCGGGTTGAGCAGCGACACGATCAGGGCGCGCCGGTAGGGGTGTTCGTCGGCGGCGGACGTAGCGGCGGGCGCCTCCGCCGGCTTCGCGGGCGCGCCCCGCTCCTTCCACATGGCCCACGCCGAGCGCAGCATCCCGTACGCCATCCAGGCCAGGTAGGCGGCTCCGGCGTACTTCACCACCAGGAACAGCAGCGGGGTCGTGCTGAGCACGGAGGCGGCGCCGAGCGCCGCCAGCGTCATCAGGACGGTGTCCCCGGTGAAGACTCCGGCCGCCGCCGCATAGCCGGTGCGTACGCCCCTGCGGGCGGCCACCGAGAGCACATACAGCGAGTTGGGGCCGGGGAGCAGGACGATCAGGACGAGACCTGCGAGGTAGGTGGGAAGATCGTGCACACCGAACATGGACAGGAGTGTCGCACGGAGACACGACTGTCATCTCCGGCTTTTCGCCAGGTGAGACACCCGTGTGAGACACCCCGTGTGAGACACCGGCGTGGGCGGACCGGCGAGCGGCTCAGAAGACGTCGCTCGGCTCGTAGGTGCCCCAGACCTCCCGCAGGGCGTTGCAGACCTCGCCGACGGTGGCGCGGGCCTTGAGGGCCTCCTTCATCGGGTACAGGACGTTGTCCTCGCCCTCCGCCGCCTTCTGCAGCGCGGTCAGGGCGCCGTCCACCGCCCGCTGGTCGCGTTCGGCGCGCAGCCGGGCCAGGCGCTCGGCTTGCCGGGCCTCGATGGCGGGGTCGACGCGCAGGGGCTCGTAGGGCTCCTCCTCGTCGAGCTGGAAGCGGTTGACGCCGACCACGACCCGCTCACCGCTGTCGGTCTGCTGAGCGATCCGGTAGGCGTTCCGCTCGATCTCACTCTTCTGAAACCCACGCTCAATGGCGTTCACGGCCCCGCCGAGGTCCTCCACCTTCCCCATCAGCTCCACGATCGCCGCCTCCAGCTCGTCCGTCATCGACTCCACCACATACGAGCCGGCGAACGGATCCACCGTCGCGGTCACATCCGTCTCATACGCCAGCACCTGCTGGGTACGCAGAGCCAGCCGCGCCGACTTGTCCGTGGGCAGCGCGATCGCCTCGTCGAACGAATTCGTGTGCAGCGACTGCGTCCCGCCGAGGACGGCCGCCAGCCCCTGGACGGCCACGCGCACCAGATTCACCTCCGGCTGCTGCGCCGTCAGCTGCACCCCCGCCGTCTGCGTATGGAACCGCAGCATCATCGACTTCGGATTCCTCGCCCCGAACTCCTCCCGCATCACCCGCGCCCAGATCCGGCGCGCCGCACGGAACTTGGCCACCTCCTCCAGCAGCGTGGTGCGCGCCACGAAGAAGAACGACAGCCGCGGCGCGAAATCGTCCACCTCCATCCCCGCCGCCACCGCCGTGCGCACATACTCGATCCCGTCCGCCAGCGTGAACGCGATCTCCTGCGCGGGCGAGGCCCCCGCCTCGGCCATGTGATAGCCGGAGATGGAGATGGTGTTCCACCGCGGCATCTCCGACCGGCAGTACTTGAAGATGTCCGCCGTCAGCCGCAGCGACGGCTTCGGCGGAAAGATGTACGTGCCCCGCGCGATGTACTCCTTGAGCACATCGTTCTGGATCGTCCCCGTCAGCTGCCGCGCACCGGCGCCCTGTTCCTCGGCCACCAGCTGATACAGCAGCAACAGCAGCGCCGCCGGCGCGTTGATCGTCATCGAGGTCGACACCTGGTCCAGCGGGATCCCGGCGAACAGCACCCGCATGTCCTCGACCGAGTCGATGGCCACGCCCACCTTGCCGACCTCGCCGTGCGCGATCGGCGCATCCGAGTCGTGGCCCATCTGGGTGGGCAGGTCGAACGCCACCGACAGCCCCGTGGTGCCGTGGGCGATCAGATCCCGGTAGCGGGCGTTCGACTCCGCGGCCGTCCCGAACCCGGCGTACTGGCGCATCGTCCAGGGCCGAGTGGTGTACATCGTCGGGTACACCCCACGGGTGAACGGATACGACCCCGGCTCACCCAGCTTCTCCCCCGGATCCCAGCCCTCCAACGCCCCCGGCCCGTACACCGGCTCGATGGGCAGTCCGGACTCCGACTCGCGCGCCATGGTGTGAGCCTCCCGCCGGTTGGTGGGTGATGGGTACAGGATGTCGTTCGGTCACTCACCACCATGCCCCGTTGTTCGGAACCCTTCACGCCAGGGGAGACATCTGTCAGACGAGGGCCAGGTGGTGTCCCGGTGAGACGGCGGGGGGCTTGGGTGCGTAGGACGGGCATGAGGAAGAGAACGAGCGCCGCCGTCTCGGCGCTGGCGGCCGTGTCGCTCTGTGCGGCGGCCGGGTGCACGGTGCAGCCTGGCGACGGAGACGGCAAGCAGGCTCCCATCCGGATCTACTGGCCGAGCGAGACGCCGTCCGGGGCGGAGAAGCCCCGGCCGAAGAAGTCCGCCGACGCGCGGGCCACCCCACCGCCGCGGGCCGCACCTCCGCGCCCCGCACCGCCGCGGCCCGCGCCGAAGAAGTCCCCGCCGAGGAAGCCCGCGCCCCCGCCGGCCGCGCCCTCGAAGGTGCTGTGGTCCCGCGGTGACACCGGACGCGACGTCCGTGAGCTCCAGGCGAGGCTGCGCCAGGCAGCCTGGCTGTTCCACGGGCCGACGGGCCGGTACGACGCGCCGACGGAGAAGGCCGTACGGGGCTTCCAGGCCAAGCGGGGGCTGCCCCGCACCGGGTCGGTCGACGCCGCGACCTGGCAGCGGCTGGTGCGGATGACGCGTGAGCCCGGCAAATGGGAGCTGTATCTGATGGGCGGGCAGCCGGCCGACACGCCCGACCCGCGCTGCCGGACCGGGCGGGTGCTGTGCATCAGCAAGTCGAGCCGGACCCTGCGCTGGATGATCGACGGGCGCACCCTCATGACCCTGCCGGTGCGCTTCGGCTCCCGGGGCACCCCGACCCGCGAGGGCATCTTCCGCGTCTACTGGAAGTCCCGGCACCACGTCTCCACGCTCTACGACTCGCCGATGCCGTACGCGATGTTCTTCAGCGGGGGGCAGGCGGTGCACTACTCGGCCGACTTCGCCGCCCGGGGCTACGCCGGTGCCTCGCACGGCTGCGTCAACGTACGGGACGAGGCGGCCATCGCCCGGCTGTTCGGGCAGGTGCGCAAGGGCGACAAGGTCGTCGTGCACTGGTGAGACCGGGCACGGCGACGGAGAAGCGGGAGAAGAGATTCGGGGCGCGGGCGGGACCGGGGGAACGTGTCCCGCCCGCGCCGATGCACGAGCCGCAGGTACGGGGGGAACCCCGGCTCTGTGCGACGGCCGATGACCAGTCGGCTCACTCATTACTGCGCCGCGGCCTCCAAAAACGTCACACCCTCAACGAAAAAATTTTGGGCGTTGACAAAATCGCAGGTCAGAGGCGCCGGTGAGTCGGAGGAGGGAGCGAGGACCCGGACGGCACCGGGGCGGGCTGGGCGCCGGGGCAGGTCGGGCCAGGCGTCACGGCGAGCCGGGCAGGACACCGGGGCAGGTCGGGCCAGGCGTCACGGCGAGCCGGGCAGGACACCGGGGCAGGTCGGGCCAGGCGTCACGGCGAGCCGGGCAGGACACCGGAGCGGGTCGAGCCCGGGCGTCACAGCGAGCCGGGCAGGACACCGGGGCAGGTCGGGCCAGGCGTCACGGCGAGCCGGGCAGGACACCGGAGCGGGTCGAGCCCGGGCGTCACAGCGAGCCGGGCAGGGCACCGGAGCGGGTCGAGCGCCGGACCGGGCAGGGCGTCGGGTCTGGTCGGGCGGGGGGCTGCGTCAGGTCAGGCGGTCAGTGAGACGGTGCCCGTCACTCCGGTGCCGCCGGCCTGGGCGGTGAGACGGGCGTGCCCGGCGCGGCGGATGCCGGAGCCCGTGTCGTCGGCACGCCGGCGCTCGGCGCGGGTGTGCCGGTCGTTCCGGTCGTTCCGGTCGTAGCGGTTCTTGCCGCCGTGCCGGTGCTTCTTGTCGCCGTGTCTGCCGTGACCGCCGCGCTTGTCGCCGTCCTTGTCCGCGTCACCGCCGTCGTCCGTGCGGTCGCGGGAGTCGGAACCCTCGCGGGAGTCCGAACGCTCGCGGGAGTCCTGATCGCCCTTGCGGAACTTGGAGCTGTAACCCGCCGCTGCCAGCACGCCCTTGCAGTAGCGGCCGACGCGGGCGGAGTCACCGGCCGCGCTCTGGAGCAGGCGGCGGCGGTCGCCGTCGAGGTGCCGGCCCTCGCGCAGTGCGCGGCAGGCGGCGACGGTCTCCTTCCAGCCCCGGCCCGCACGGGACCCCGGGTCCTTCGAGTCCGTGCCGGGCGCCGCCGGGGCGCCCGTGTCCTGGCCCTGGTCACCGGAGGTGGCGGGCCCGCCCGGCTGGGCCGAGCCGGCCGCGCCCTGGGAGGGCCGCCCACCGTCCTCGTCCGGGGTGGCTCCGCCGCCCGTGCCCTTGTCCGGCGGGGGCGTCACCAGGGGTCGCTCGTTCGGTGTGGCGCTGGCCGTCACGGAGGCGGCCGGGTCGGTCCCGGGGTCGCCGGCCGGGCCGGGGAAGGCTCCGGTTCCGGCCAGGGCAGCGGCCCCGCCGACCATGCCGGCGGCCATCGCGGCGGCCAGCGCCAGCCGCACCGGGCGGGTCCAGCGCGACCGGCGAACGGTTGCGGTTGCATCGGGGCGCGAACCGCCGATGCGGACGAGCCCCGCCTCCAGGGTCCGGGCGCCTCCGCCGCGTTCGGCGCCGGCCGTCTCGAACCGGCCCTCCCGCTCCTCGCGCGCCTTGCGGAAGGCGGCCAGGGCCGCCGCCTCGCCGGGAAGTTCTTCGCAGGTCAGCGGGGGCGGAGTGAGCGCACCCAGGGTCCGGGCGAGCCGTTCGGCCTTCTCCCGGGCAGCCGGATCGGCGGCTTCGGGCGGCAGTCCGCTCAGCAAACGCTCCGCCGTGTCGCGGTCCAGCCACCTGTGCTGCTCGTCGGCCATCACATGTCCTTCTGCGTCCGCGCTCGCATATGCGTCACACTCGCGGACGTCACCGCACGCCGGTGCGGTTCTCGCTGCGGCGGAAGGGCGTCGAGCACCCCGGCGGATTCCGGATGTGTCTCCGGGTCGTCGCCGATCATGTCCGCCAGCCGTTTCAGGCCCCGGTGCGCGGCGGTGCGTACGGCGCCGGGCCGCTTGCCGAGCGTCTCGGCGGCGGTCTTCGCGTCGAGGCCCACGACCACGCGCAGCACCACGGCCTCGGCCTGGTCCTGCGGCAGCCGGGAGATGAGGGAGAAGGTGCCGTCGGTGGCGAGGGCCTCGATAGCCTCGCCCGCGGTGTCCGACTCGGCGGCCCGCCCGGCCAGCTCGGTCTCGTCGCCGCCGATGGCGGGACGGCGGCCGCGCATGCGTATGTGGTCCAGGGCGCGGTTGCGGGCGATCCGGGCGGCCCAGCCGCGGAAACGGTCCGCGTCACCGCTGAACCGGTCCAGGTCACGGGCTATCTGCAGCCAGGCCTCGGAGGTCACGTCCTCGGCGTCGGGTTCGCCGACGAGTGTCCTCACATATCCCAGCAGCCGCGGATGCACGGCGCGATACACAGTCCGGAACGCGGTCTCGTCCCCGTCCTGTGCCGCACGCACCGCGGCGGTCAGCTCCGCGTCGTCCCCCAGCACCGCAGGCCCTTCTGCGCCCCAACCGGCGCCGCTTACGCGGACCGGGTCGCTCGCCGTTGTGTTTCCTCGTCTGGTCGTGCGGTCGTCGCGGCGTCAGAAACCGCAGGTGGTCGCGGTGATCCTGCACCCGCCACGATGGCGCGAAAGGCACGTTACGACCTGAAACCACTCGCCGTCCATGTCTGTCCAGGATGCAACTAACCCGTGACACAGCGGGGTGTGACAGAAAACGCACCCCCGGCGCTGTAGGAAGTACGGGCCGCCGCGCGGTCCGTGCCGCGCGACGGCCGGGGCCTCTCCTGTGGGGGGTGGCGGCCCCGGCCGTTGCTTTGGCCGTGGCACACCGCCGCCGCCACAGGCGCGTCCGGTGTCGTACGGCCTGAGCGTTCCGCCTGGTGACCTGTTCAGGTTACGGGTGTGCAGGTTACGGGGTCGCGCCGCCCGGCCGGCCAGGCGCACCCCGGTCGCCGCTCTCGTCCTCGGTTCCGCCGCCCTGACCGGCGGTGGGCAGGCTCCCGGCGCCGTTCGCCTCCCGGGCCGGCCCGGTGGGCACCTTGTCCGGGATCTCCGGGATCTCCGCCTTCTTCGGGATCCCCGCGTTCTCCGGGATCTCCGGAATCTCCTGGCTTCCCGCGCTCTCCCCGCTCTGCGCGTTTCCGGCGTTGTTCGCGTTGTTCGCGTTGTTCGCGTTCTCGTCTTCCTCGGAAGTCTCCGCGTTCCCGGCGTTCCGCTCCCCGGTCAGTTCCGCACAGTAGGCGTCGACCTTCTCCTCGCCGCCCGCCGCGGTCACCAGGCGCTGCCAGGCGGGGGCCTGCAGCGCCTTGCCCCGGTCGCGGACCTTCTCGTAGGCGCGGCAGTGGGCCTCGGTGTCCCGGGCGGGGGCGGGGCGAGACGGGTCGGACGTCTCGTCGGTGGCCGTGGCGCCGGGCGCCGGGCGCCCGGTGGGCGGGGCGGACGAACGGGGAGAGGAGGGGGTGGTGGTGCGGTCGGGGTCGGCCGGCGCGTCCTGGCCGGATCCGGGGGTGCCGATGCCCGCGACGGCGACGCCGCTGAGGGTGAGGCCGCCGAGCACCACGCCGAGCAGGGCCTTCACGGAGTGGCCGCCCAGCCGCCGCCGGCGTGGGCGCCAGTCGTCGCGGCGCCGGGTGCGCGCCCGGTGTGCTCCGCTGTCGCGGGCGGCGCGGAAGGCGGCGAGGGCGCGCCGCTCGGCCTCGGCGGCGTAGGAACGGCCGGTGACCCGTTCTACGACCAGGCCGAGCAGGACGTAGTTGGTGTTCGAGTAGGAGAAGCGGC
>NZ_BAAAIZ010000017.1:22015-50194 GCF_039526425.1 Streptomyces thermospinosisporus | reverse complement strand
TCGAAGACGCCGGTGCGGCCGTCGGCGTGCCGACGGCCGGAGGACGTCTGGCCGCTGTGCCGTTCACCCATGTCCGCTGTCCGTTCCCGTCCGGTTGCGCGACCCGTCCGACGTGTCCTGTGTGCCGGCCGTGCGCCCGCGCCCGTACGTACGGCTCTTCGGTCCCAGCCTTCTCATCCGCCGCGCCGTCCGGCCGGCGCCGAGGCTGGGCCCCTTCACTTCGACTCCCCCAGCGTGCGACGCCGGTCATCCGTCACACCCGTCGCGCCGAGTTCCTTCGCCAGGCGCTTCAGGCCCCGGTAGGCGGCGGTGCGCACCGCGCCGGGCCGCTTGCCGAGGACGCGGGCGGCGGCGTTGCCGTCGAGGCCGACGACGACTCGCAGCAGCACCGCCTCGGCCTGGTCGCGGGGCAGAGAGCGGATCAGCCTCAGGGCGTACTCGGTGGACAGCGACTCCAGCACCTGGTCGTGGGTGCTGTGCGGGCCGGGCAGGTCCAGCACGTCCTGTTCCAGCGCGGTGCCCTGGGGCCGTACGCGCTGCCGCCGCAGGTGGTCCAGTGCGCGGTGCCGGGCGATGGTCGCCGTCCAGCCGCGGAAGCCCGCACCGTCGCCCCGGAACCGGCCGAGGTCCCGGGCTATCTCCAGCCAGGCGTCGGAGGCGACGTCCTCGGCGTCGTCGCCGACCAGTCCGCGCAGATAGCCGAGGAGTCCGGGCTGCACGAGGCGGTAGGCGACCGCGAAGGCGGCCTCGTCGCCCTCCTGGGCCCGCGCGACGGCCGCGCCCAGTTCCCCGTCGTGCGCGTGCACGCGGCGGGGTTCGCCTGCCTGGCCCAAGAACTGTCCTCGTCCGTACCGGTTCGTAGCGACTCCGCACCGTTCGGCACGGTCGTTCTCGCCTGCGTCCTCCACGGTCAACAGCGCCGGGCCGTCGGCAAGTGTCACAGCGGGGCCGTGACGGAGCCGGGTGGGCGGCTGTGTCCGCGAGGTTCCGGAGGTTCCGGAGGTTCCGGGGGCCATGTCGCCGGGGTGCGCGCCGTTCTCAGCGCCTCGGGGTTCCGCGGGTGGCGTCCCGGCAGAGCAGGCGCAGGGAGCCGTCGCCGGTGTAGCAGCGGCGGGCCTCCTCGATGGGGTCCCAGAGGTGCCCGTCCGGGGTGCGCACCCAGTGGTCGCCGCCCGAGGCCCACCACTCGCCGCCGGTCTGACGGACGATCACCTCACCGGCGTAGGCCCCGAAGCCGCGCAGCACCGTCTCCACGGCGGGGTACGGGGCGGACTCGCGGCGGATGCCCTCGATCATCCGGTCGACGCTCCACAGGCTGCGGGCCGAGTAGTCGAGGCGCAGCCGTGCTCCCTCGCGCATCGCGGCCACGGTGTCGGCCGCCCACCGGACGGGTTTGGCGGCGGCGCTGGGCCGGGTGGTGTGCTGCTGGGTCGTCGCGTTCGTCGCAGTCGTCACATGAGGAAGAGCGCGGTGGCACCGTGTTCCGTCACCGGGATCCGGGCGTGTTCCCGCAACCGGCGCCGGATCGGCGCAGGCCCGCCCCACCTCCCCCGCACCTCTGTCACAGACGGGGGTCCGGGCGGGTTCCCTAGCCGTCGCGGCGGCTGCGGCGGGAGAGGGCGGCGCGCAGGACGCGGCGGCCCTCGGTGGTCACCTCCAGGGCGCGGCGCAGCCCGGCCGGGCCGTGCGCGGAGAGGACCTCCAGGACGGTGACCTGGCGGCGCAGTTCGGCGGCGACGAGCGGGGACATGCCGTCGGTGCGGCCCTCGCGGGGCGCGTCGACGCTGCGGGCGGGGTCCTCGGCGGGGTCGGCGCCGTCGAGGAGGCGGTGGATGCGCAGGGCGGCGACGGAGCTGGCGTCGGCCCACGGCCGCAGGTCGCCGGCCGAGCGCTCGGCCGGGGCGGCCTCCAGCATGCGGTGGGCGAGGGTGACGGCCTCGTCGTCGCCGCCGGGCTGGTCGAGCTTGTCGCGCACCTTCGCCAGCTGCTCCGGCCAGTCGCCCGGGTCGGCGTCCACGGACAGGCCGGCCCACAGCGGGCGCAGCACCTCGTCGTCGCCGCCCAGCAGGGGCACGCACCGATCCAAACAAGCCAACCCGCTCACGGCCAGCCCGAGCTCGTCGGCCTGTGCGATCCGTTCCACCAGGCTCATCCACGCCTCCCTCAGCGGGTTTCCCGGGCCCTCGGCGGGGCCCTGACGGGCCTTCTTCCTCACGGAGCCCGCATTTCCCCTTACTGCGTGCGACGGCCCGGTAGTGTCACTCGGGCACCACGCCGAGCCGGTCGAGCAGCCGGAAGAAGAGGTTTTCGGCCACCGGGTCGGGGTCGGCGGACAGCACCTCCACCAGGTCGTCGGCGGACACGGCGTGCCCCGCCTCGGCGGCCCAGTCGACGGCGCGCCGGGCGGCGTCGCGGGGTTCCAGGAAGTAGTCGTCGACGGTGAGTTCCTCCTCGCCGCCGCCGATGTAGCGGGCCATGGCGGTGCGGGCCAGGCAGGTCGTCCAGGCGCCGCTCTCGGGGGCGGCCGCCTCCACCACCACGCAGTCGCTGTCCATGACGTAGCCGAACAGCGCGGGAGCGCCGGTCTCCCGGGCGAGGTCGTTCATGTTCCCGATGTCGCCGCCGGCGCTCGGGTACTCCCACACCTGCCAGCCGCCCGGTGCCGAGGTGCGCAGGGTCATGCCCTGGGCGGCACCGGCCAGCGCGTCCAGTCCGGCGAGCGGCCGCTCCGCGCGGCCCACGACGAAATACCCCCAAAAGCCCATGTGTCGGTGTTCCCCCTGGTGTTTCGGTTCCGGCTCAGCAGAACACCACCACAGTCGTACGGCAGTTCGCAGGCGTATGCGGCAATCCGCCCGGACGTGTGCGGTCTGCGGGCCCGGCGGCCCGGGGGTCAGCCGAGCCGGTCCGCCAGGGCGCGGAACTCGGTCCAGGACAGCTCCGGCCGGCCCGGGTCCCACAGTTTCTGGACGGTGGCCCGCAGCGGCATCCGGATGCCGGCCGCGACCTGCTCCTGGGTCTGGGCGCGGGGCAGGTCGCCCCAGATGGCGAAGGAGCCGCCGAGTATCTGGGCGTCGTAGCGCTCCGGCACGGCGGTGGTGCCGCGCAGCACCCGCGGCGTCCACTGCTCGTAGATGCGCTGTCCGGTCGGGTAGGTGAAGGTCAGCGGCTCGCCGAGGACGTAGTAGAGGAACTCGTCGTTGTAGTTGACGACCTTGCGGCCCTCGGCGAGGTACTCGACGGGCTGGCGGGCGCCGATCTCCTTGCCGGTCCAGTAGGCGACCTGGATGTCCTTGGCGGCCTTCACCGAGCCGCCGCGGAAGAAGCCGTCGTTCCAGGCGCGGGGGGTGCGGCCCTTGGCGCGGACGGTGGCGGCGCGGTCGTTGAGCCAGCCGGTGGTCAGGTCCTCGACGGTGGCGCCGGAGCCGTACCGCTCGCGCGCGGCGGCGGCGAGGCCCGGGAAGGACGCCTCGGGGTCGGAGACCACCAGGGCCTGGTACTCGTCGCCGCCGAGGTGCCACTGGCTGCCGGGGAAGAGCCCGGCGTACTCCTCGAGCAGGTCGTCGACGATCCGCGCGGACTTCTCCTTGGAGATGTCGATGGCGCCGCGCACGGCACCGCCGCCGGTGCTGCGCAGCTGCAGGTCCGGGTGGGCGGCGATGACCGCGCCCAGGTGTCCGGGCGAGTCGATCTCGGGCACGACGGTGATGTGCCGGCTCCTGGCGAGGTCGACGATCCGCTTCACCTGCGCCTTGGTGAGGTGCTCCCGGGACACCACCTCGGGGTGCGAGTCGGACTCGATGCGGAAGCCCTGGTCGTCGGAGAAGTGCAGCCCCAGCTCGTTGAACTTCAGGTCGCCGAGCTCGCGTATCCGGTCCTCGATCCAGTCGGCGGTGTAGTGCTTGCGCGCGATGTCCAGCGACAGTCCGCGCCGGGGTTTGGCGGGCGCGTCCCGCACGACGCCCTCGGGGGCGGTCCCGGCGCCCTTGACGGCCTGCTTCAGGGTGCGGGTGCCGTAGAAGACGCCGGCCTCGGCGGGTCCGCTGACGGTCACCCGGCCGCCGCGCACGGTCATGGTGTAGGACTCGGGGTTCGCCCCGGCGTCGCGGTTGAGCACAAGGCGCAGGTCGCCGGTCTTCTCGTCGTTCTTCTCCCCCGCGTAGGTCAGGCCCAGCTCACCGGCTATCAGCCGGCCCTCGTCGGCGAGGGCGGGGTCGTCCACGACCACCCGGTGTCCGCGCGCCGGGCGCCAGCCGGGGCCGCGTTCGGCGGTGTGCTCGCGGACCGCGGGTATGGTCCGCGGCGCCTTCGACAGCGGGTAGGAGCGGGTGGGGCTGGGGCTGTCGCCGGGCGTGGTCCCGGCGGCCTCGTCGGAGCCCTCCGCGCGGTCCCCGGTGGAGGCGGCGGCCGGGCCCTCGGAGGCGCCGTCGCCGGCGGAGGCCCACAGTCCGAGGCCGACACCGGTCCCGGCGACCAGCGCGGCGGCGGTCAGCGCCACCACCGCCACCCGTCGCTGCTTGATCCGCTGCACGGATGCCCGACGCCGGTGCTGCCCCTGCTGCCTGTGCTGACTCACACCGCCAACCTAAGGCCCATCCAGGTGACGGGCGTCGTCGAGCTGTTCTGAAACTCTCCCGTGCGAGTGAATTTCCGGCATCGATCGGACACCTCGTGGACTCACTCGATAACGTGATGTCACAACTCTCACACCATCCACCGGACCCACACGCGACACCCACGAGGACTTACGCTGCCTGCGCACCGTCTCCCAGACCTCCCCGGCCGTGTCGCCATACCCGGTCAGTGCCGCGGCGCATCGCCGCTGACCCTCTTCAACACGGCCCCGCCCGACATCGCGGAACGCACCCTGCTGACCTGCCTGCACAGCCCCACCTGGGCCCGGCTCGTCGCCGGCCACCGCCCCTACCCGGACGCGGCCGCCCTGCTGGCCGCCGCCGACGAGGCGGCCTACGACCTGGGTGCGGCCGACCTCGCCGAGGCACTGGCCGCCGAGTCCCTGCCGGCCCTTCCGGAGGACACCTACTCGGCGGCCCACACGGCCCTGAACGCCGCACAGGCGGCCTACGAGGCGCGATTCGGACACGCGTTCGTCATCTGCCTGGACGAGGTCCCCGCCGAGGAGCGCCTGGACCGGATCCTCGGCGACATCCGGTCACGATTGGCCAACGATCCGGAGGAGGAGCGCCTGGTGGCCGCGGAGCAGCTGCGGCGCCTGGCCAGGGGCCGTCTGTGCCGCTGCCTCAAGGGCGCCGGGGGCTGCGCGACCAGCCGCTGACACCCGCGCCCGGCGCAAATCCGTCCATACCGCCCCGCAAGCCGCTCCCCTAGCCCAGAAGCGTGCCACTTTGATCACACCCCCCGACCCCCGCTGAGCCCCACGCCGACGGATGGCTACGATGCTGGGGGCCGGTGGACCGTACCCGGCCGGGCCCGACCGACACGACAAGCCGGCGCGGCCCCAATCCCCGCTCCCGGAGGAAACTTCCGTGCCGGCTGGAACGCTGTACCGCGGCCGGGAAGGAATGTGGTCCTGGGTGGCTCACCGAGTCACCGGCGTCCTCATTTTCTTCTTCCTGTTCGTTCACGTGCTGGACACCGCTCTCGTGCGGGTGTCCCCGGAGGCCTACGACAAGGTCGTGGCCACGTACAAGACGCCGATCGTCGCGCTGCTGGAGTACGGCCTCGTCGCCGCCATCCTCTTCCACGCGCTCAACGGCCTGCGTGTGATCGCCGTCGACTTCTGGATCAAGGGGGCCCGGTACCAGAAGCAGATGCTCTGGACCGTCGTCGCCGTGTGGGTCGTGCTGATGCTGGGGGCGATCTACCCCGTCCTCGGCCACGCCGCTCGTGAACTGTTCGGGAGCTGACGCCCATGTCCACGACTGAAACCCCCGCCTCCGGCATCGGCCCCGTCGAGGGCGAGTCCCTCTACTCCGTCGACAACCCGGCGCCGGTCATCGAGCCCCCGCGCAAGCGGACCAAGAAGACCCCGAAGACCGCCCGCGGCAACTTCGAGATGGCCGCCTGGCTCTTCATGCGTCTGTCCGGTGTGGTGCTGGTCGTCCTGGTCATCGGCCACCTGCTGATCCAGCTCGTGCTGGACGGCGGCGTGTCCAAGATCGGCTTCGCCTTCGTGGCCGGCCGCTGGGCGAGCCCCTTCTGGCAGGTCTGGGACCTGGCGATGCTGTGGCTGGCGATGCTGCACGGCGCCAACGGCCTGCGCACGGTCATCAACGACTACGCCGAGCGGACGAACACCCGTCTGTGGCTCAAGGGCCTGCTCTACACCGCCACGGTGTTCACCATCCTGCTGGGCACGCTGGTGATCTTCACCTTCGACCCGAACATCCGCTAGGCACGGGGCTGCGAGAATCATGAAGATCCACAAGTACGACACCGTCATCGTCGGCGCCGGTGGCGCCGGTATGCGTGCCGCCATCGAGGCGACCAAGCGCAGCCGCACCGCTGTCCTGACCAAGCTCTACCCCACCCGCTCCCACACGGGCGCCGCGCAGGGCGGCATGGCCGCCGCGCTGGCCAACGTGGAGGAGGACAACTGGGAGTGGCACACCTTCGACACGGTCAAGGGCGGTGACTACCTGGTCGACCAGGACGCCGCCGAGATCCTGGCGAAGGAGGCCATCGACTCCGTCCTCGACCTGGAGAAGATGGGTCTGCCGTTCAACCGCACCCCGAACGGCACCATCGACCAGCGCCGCTTCGGCGGTCACAGCCGCAACCACGGCGAGGCCCCGGTCCGCCGCTCCTGCTACGCGGCCGACCGCACCGGCCACATGATCCTGCAGACGCTGTACCAGAACTGCGTCAAGGAGGGCGTGGAGTTCTTCAACGAGTTCTACGTCCTGGACCAGCTGATCACCGAGACGGACGGCATCAAGCGGTCCGCCGGCGTGGTGGCCTACGAGCTGGCCACCGGCGAGATCCACATCTTCCAGGCGAAGTCCGTGATCTACGCCTCCGGCGGCTGCGGCAAGTTCTTCAAGGTGACCTCCAACGCGCACACCCTGACCGGTGACGGTCAGGCCGCCGTCTACCGGCGGGGCATCCCGCTGGAGGACATGGAGTTCTTCCAGTTCCACCCGACCGGCATCTGGCGCATGGGCATCCTGCTGACGGAGGGCGCCCGCGGTGAGGGCGGCATCCTCCGCAACAAGGACGGCGAGCGCTTCATGGAGAAGTACGCGCCGGTCATGAAGGACCTCGCCTCCCGCGACGTCGTCTCCCGCTCCATCTACACGGAGATCCGCGAGGGCCGCGGCTGCGGTCCCGAGGGCGACCACGTCTACCTGGACCTCACCCACCTGCCGCCGGAGCAGCTGGACGCCAAGCTGCCGGACATCACCGAGTTCGCGCGCACCTACCTCGGCATCGAGCCCTACACTGACCCGATCCCGATCCAGCCGACGGCGCACTACGCCATGGGCGGCATCCCGACCAACGTCCAGGGCGAGGTGCTGGCGGACAACACCACCGTCGTGCCCGGCCTGTACGCGGCCGGCGAGGTCGCCTGCGTCTCCGTGCACGGCGCCAATCGCCTGGGCACCAACTCGCTGCTGGACATCAACGTGTTCGGCAAGCGGGCCGGTATCGCGGCGGCCGAGTACGCGCGGAACGCCGACTTCGTGGACCTGCCGGAGAACCCGGAGGCCTTCGTCGCCGAGCAGATCGAGCGGCTGCGCACCTCCACCGGCAACGAGCGGGTCGCCCAGCTCCGCCGGGAGCTGCAGGAGACCATGGACGCCAATGTGATGGTGTTCCGCACCGAGCAGACCATCAAGACGGCGGTCGAGAAGATCGCCGAGCTGCGCGAGCGCTACAAGAACGTCGCCATCCAGGACAAGGGCAAGCGGTTCAACACGGACCTGCTGGAAGCGATCGAGCTGGGCAACCTGCTGGACCTCGCCGAGGTCATGGCGGTGTCCGCGCTCGCCCGCAAGGAGTCGCGCGGCGGTCACTACCGCGAGGACTACCCGAACCGCGACGACGTCAACTTCATGCGCCACACCATGGCGTACCGCGAGGTCGGCGCCGACGGCACCGAGACCGTCCGTCTGGACTACAAGCCGGTCGTCCAGACCCGCTACCAGCCGATGGAGCGTAAGTACTGATGGCTACCCCTGTTCTGGACAAGGACGCGGCCGGCAAGCCCGGGCCTTCTTCCGCCGAGTCCCCGTACATCACGGTCACCTTCCGGGTCCGCCGGTTCAACCCGGAGGTCTCGGCGGAGGCGACCTGGGAGGACTTCCAGTTCGAGATCGACCCCAAGGAGCGGGTCCTCGACGGTCTGCACAAGATCAAGTGGGATCTGGACGGCACGCTGACCTTCCGCCGCTCCTGCGCCCACGGCATCTGCGGCTCCGACGCCATGCGGATCAACGGCAAGAACCGCCTGGCGTGCAAGACGCTGATCAAGGACATCAACCCGGAGAAGCCGATCACGATCGAGCCCATAAAGGGACTCACGGTCCTGAAGGACCTGGTCGTGGACATGGAGCCGTTCTTCCAGGCGTACCGGGACGTGATGCCGTTCCTGATCACGAAGGACACCAACGAGCCGACGCGCGAGCGCCTTCAGTCCGCGGAGGACCGCGAGCGCTTCGACGACACCACGAAGTGCATCCTGTGCGCGGCCTGCACCACCTCCTGCCCGGTCTTCTGGAACGACGGCCAGTACTTCGGCCCGGCCGCCATCGTCAACGCGCACCGCTTCATCTTCGACTCGCGTGACGAGGCCGGCGAGCAGCGCCTGGAGATCCTCAACGACCGCGACGGCGTCTGGCGCTGCCGCACGACCTTCAACTGCACGGACGCCTGCCCGCGCGGCATCGAGGTCACCAAGGCGATCGCCGAGGTCAAGCGAGCCCTCATCACCCGCCGCTACTGAGCCAACGTCAGCACAGCCCGGTGAGGGCCCCGTCTCCTTCGGGAGACGGGGCCTTTTCGCGTGGCCCGGGTGCCGTCGCGGAGCCTGCGGGCATTCGTGCCGCCTAGGGCGGCACGGGTGGGCGCAGGCGGTAACGGGAGTCTTCGGGGGAGCGTGAGCGAGCATGCCGCTTCAGAGGGCGGTGGCTCGGGCCTGCAGGGCCCTGTGCACAAGCCTGGCCGTGGTCTTGTGGGTCACCACGGCTGCCAGGCGGGTGAGTTCGGTGTGGGCGGGGTCGCCCTCGGTGCGGGTGAGGGCGTGGACTGCGGCGGTGGCGACCTTGGGGCTGCGGGGGCCGATGCCGGTCACGGGTTCGAGCGACGTCTCGGCCAGGGCGCCCAGGGCACGGACGGTGCCGGGGTGCGGGGGCAGCAGGGAAAGCAGCCCGGCCAGGCCGCGCAGGGCGGTGGCGTTGCAGGGGTCGTAGGCGTGGTTGATGTCCGGCTCCCAGACGCGGGGCTTCAGGGGGAGGGTGCGGGGGCGGCCCACCAGGGTGAGCCAGGGCAGGACGGTCTCGCGGACGTGTTCGGCGCCGAGGGTGTCGACGAGGGCGCGGGCCTGTCTGTCCCATCGGGTGGTGGGGCGGGCGGAGGCGGCCGTTGTGATGTGGGTGAGCAGGGCCCGCCAGGCGGGGCCGGTGGCGTCGCGCAGGGCCTGTTCGGCCCACTCCTCGCCGACGTTGAGGACCGGCTCGGTGAGTCTCGTCGCCAGTCGGCGCACCTCCTCGCCGCAGGCGGGGTGGAGGGCCGAGCGGCGGATGACGGCGACCACCGCGGGTGCGGGCGCGCGGCCTTCGGCCAGCTCCGTCTCGACCAGGACGTGGAGACGTTCGATGTCCGAGGTGAGGCGCAGCCGGGCCAGGTCGTCCAGGGCCCGGCGCCGCTCGGCCGCGAGCGGGGCGAGGGCGTCGTCGCCGGCGCCCTCGGCGAGGCGGCAGCACAGGGCGAGGATGCGGCCGCGCTCCTCCAGCACGTCGCCGGCCGAGCCGAAGCGGTCGGCCACCGCCCGTATCAGCGCACGGCGTTGCCGGCCCGTCAGGTCCCGGAGCTCGTCCAGGACGGCGCCCCAGAGACCGATCGAGCTGCGGTTGTCCGGGCCGAGCGCCCGCATCGCCCGGGCGGCGGCCCGGTGCAGGTCCCCGGCGGCGACGTGGTTGCGTATCCGTGCCGGATGGGACTTCGGCCCGCGACTGCTGAACGTCGTCTTCCCCATGGCCGACGACAGTAGGGGCCCGCACCGACAACTCCCCGCCAGGCCGGGGGGGCGCTGGACGAATTCGCCGTGACGAGGGCCACTCCGACGTTGAGTTGAACATGTTCAAAACATGGGTCTACAGTCTCCCCTGTCAGCGTTTTGAACGCGTTCAAGAAAGGCTTGGGGGCCATCATGGACCGCACGGTCATCGCCTATGTCATCTATCTGCTGGTCAGCATCGCGTTGACCGTGTGGGTGGCGCGCACGCTCAGCCGGAACGGGCGGGTCTTCCTCGCCGATGTCCTGAAGGGCAACGAGAAGCTCGCCGAGGCCGTCAACCACCTGCTGGTGGTCGGCTTCTACCTGGTCAACCTCGGTTTCGTCGCGCTGTATCTGAACGACAGCGGCTCCATCGAGGACACCCGCGGCATCTTCGAGGCGCTGTCGGCCAAGCTCGGCGTGGTGCTGCTGGTGCTCGGCGTGATGCACCTGGGCAATGTGTATGTGCTCAACCGGATCCGGCGGCGCGGGGTGATGGAGCGGGAGCAGGTGCCGCCCGTGCCGGCGCAGGACTGGGTCGCGCCCTCGGCCGGGGCGTGAGCGCCATGACGGCCATCACCGGGAACCGGGGCGCCACGGGCGTCCCGGTCCGCCGGCTCACCGTGCTGTACGACGCCGGCTGCTCGCTGTGCCGGTTCGTGCGCGACTGGCTGGCCCGGCAGCGGCAGCTGGTGCCGCTGGAGTTCGTCCCGGCCGGGTCGGAGGAGGCGCGCCGGCGGTTCCCCGGCCTCGATCACCGGGGCACGCTGGAGGAGATCACCGTGGTCGGCGACGCCGGGCAGGTCTACCGGGGCGCCGCCGCCTGGGTGGTGACGCTGTGGGCCCTGCGCGAGCACCGCCCGCTGGCACACCGGCTGAGCACCCCGGCCGGGGCCCGGCTCGCCAAGGGAGCCGTGCTGGCCGCCGCCAAGTGGCGCGGCACGCAGTGGGGCGGCGGGGCGTACCGGCGCGGCGACGGCTGGACGTACGCCCCGCGCCACGGCTGGTACTACACGCCTCCCGGGTGCGCGGACAGCGCCTGCTCCGGCCTGCCGGCCCCGCGCTGACGGGCTCCCGCAGGGCCCCGTCCCCCTGGCGTTAGGCTCCCTACCGTGTCCGCGAAGAACGACGGCGCCGGCGACGGCGGCGCACCCAGCAAGTCCGAGCAGACCCGTGCCCTGATCCTGGAGACGGCCATGCGGCTGTTCCAGGAGCGCGGCTACGACAAGACCACGATGCGGGCCATCGCCAAGGAGGCCGGGGTCTCCGTCGGCAACGCGTACTACTACTTCGACGGCAAGGAGCACCTGATCCAGGGCTTCTACGACCGGATCGCCGCCGAGCACCAGGTGGCGGTCCGGGAGGTGCTCGCCCGGGAGACCGACCTGGAGGCACGGCTCGCCGGTGTGCTGAAGGCGTGGCTGGACATCGCCACGCCGTACCACGAGTTCGCGGTGCAGTTCTTCAAGAACGCCGCCGACCCGGACAGCCCGCTCAGCCCGTTCTCGCCGGAGTCGGAGCACGCCCGCAGCGAGGCGATCAGCGTGCACCGGGCGGTGCTGGCCGGGACGAAGACCAAGGTGCCGGAGGAGCTGCGGGACATCCTCCCCGAGCTGATGTGGCTGGCCCAGATGGGGCTCTGCCTGTACTGGATCTTCGACCGCACCGAGGGCCGGGAGCGCAGCTACCGGCTCGCCGAGCGCGGCGCCCGGCTCACCGCCCGCGGTGTGGCGCTGGCCCGCTTCCGGGTGCTGCGCCCCCTGGTGCGGGACGTGCACGAGCTGTTCACGGAGTTCCTGCCCGGCATGACCAAGGCCCTGCCCGACCCGGCGGCGCGACGGGCGTCCGCCGGCCGGGACGTCTGATACCGGCGAACGCCCGCAAGGGGGCGGTCAGTTGACGGGGTCCATGTCGCCGACCGCCAACCGCCGGCTCCACGTCCGCCGCGGCCAGACCGACGCCCGCCATGGCGTGCTGTTCCGGGCCCGGCCGGGCTGTTCCGGGCCCGGCCGGGCTGTTCCGGGGCCCCGGGGCGCGTCAGCCGGCGGGCGCGGTCACCAGGTCGGCGACCCGGGCGGTGCGGGCGCCGAGGGCGGTGAGACGGTCGAGGGCCTCGCGGTACCGGGCCTCGTCCACGCTCGCGGTGGCGTCCTCGGCGACCGTCACGCGATAGCCGAGGCGCAGTGCGCCGGCAGCGGTGGCCGCGACTCCGTGTGCGGTGGACAGTCCGGCCAGCACCAGGTCGGTGACGTTCTCGCCGCGCAGCACGGCGTGCAGCTCGGTGCTTTCGAAGGCGTCGAGGCCGTGCTTGGTGACCAGGTGGTCGCCGGTGCGCGGCTCGCAGCCCGGGACGAGCCGGTTGCGCGGGGCGGTGACGCCGCCGTCCGCGCCGTCGGCGCTCACGTGCCGGACCAGGACGACGACCGAGGAGCCGTCGCCGGTGAAGTGCTCGCGCAGCCGTCCGCAGGCCTCGACGACGGCGGGACCGTCGACCGGCTCCCAGGGCATGTCCACGATCCACCGCTGGAGATCGATCAGCACAAGTGCCGTGCGCGTCCCTGCCATTGGTTCCCCCCGGGGTGTCAGGCCTGGCGGGAGGCCAGTTCGACGACCGTGATGTCGGAGGGGGCGCCCACGCGGGTGGGCGGCCCCCAGGCGCCGGCGCCGCGGGTGACGTACAGCTGGGTGTCGCCGTAGCGCTCCAGGCCCGCCAGGGTGGGGTTGGCGGTGGAGGCGACGAGGTTGCCTGGCCACAACTGGCCGCCGTGGGTGTGGCCGGACAGCTGGAGGTCGACGCCGTGGTCGACGGCCTCGTGGATCTGCACCGGCTGGTGGGCGAGCAGCACGCAGGCGCGCTCAGGGTCCCGGTCGCCGAGGGCGCGTGCGAAGTCGGGTCCCTGGCCCTCGTCCTCGCCGGCCACGTCGTTGACGCCCGCGAGATCGAAGTGCGGCAGCTCCGTGCGGGCGTTCTCCAGCGGGCGCAGGCCGAGCCGGCGGACCTCCTCGACCCACTGCTCGGCGCCGGAGAAGTACTCGTGGTTGCCGGTGACGAAGAAGGCGCCGTGCCGTGCCCTCAGCTGGGCGAGGGGGGCGGCGGCCGGTCCGAGGTCCTTCACACTCCCGTCCACCAGGTCCCCGACGACCGCGATCAGATCGGGCTGGGTGGCGTTGATGGTGTCGACGACCTTCTGCGCGAAGCCGCGCCCGAGCACCGGCCCCAGGTGGATGTCGCTGACCACCGCGATCCGGTAGCCGTGGGCCGCGCGGGGCAGTTTGGCGAGCGGCACGGTGACCCGCTTCACCTTCGGGCCGCGCAGCACGCCGTACGTGCCGTGGCCGACGGTGGCCACGGCGGCGGCAGCGGCGGCCCCGCCGACGACCCGGGAGACGAAGAGCCGGCGGGACGGGCCGGCCGGGTCGGTCGGGCCGGTGGGGTCGGTCGGGGTGCCGCCGGAGTTCGCGGTGCCCTCTTCGGTGGAGTCGCCGGGGCCGGCGGAGGTGTCGGAGTCTGCGGGCTCGCCCGCCGGGGCCGGGGCCGTGCCTGCCGGTATCGAGGCGGGCTCCGGCGCGGGTGCCGTTGCCGCCGCCCGCCGGCGCGCCCGGCGCTCCAGCACCCCGCGCAGCACGGGTCGTACGAGTTCACCCGCCAGGACGCCGAGGAGCAGGTACAGGGAGAGGGCCAGCCACAGGAAGCCGGGCCAGGCCAGGGTCTGCTGGAGCCAGAACGGGGCCCCGGCACGCTCGGCGACCAGCGCGCCGATGGTCAGGGCCCAGCCGCCGACGATCGCCGCCGCGCCCGCCCGGCGCACCGCGCCCGGACCCCGGGTGGTGTCCCGGAACAGGCGGCGCCACACGTACCAGTTGCCCGTCACCAGGACGGCGAGCACGAGCAGCGCGATGAGGACGAATACGACGGCCACGGCGTCCAGTTCCCCTGTTTCCGGTCAGGACGTCCGTGACGTCCGGCTCAGTGCGCGCAGTCCACGCAACCCGATGACCCCGATGACCGTCCCCAATACGAAGGAGACGACGGCCAGCAGCAGGTGCACCCAGAAGTACGCCGTGGGCTCGCCGCCGTCGAAGGCCAGACCGCTGCTGTCCTTGACCAGGTTCTTGACGAAAGTGATCCAGATGACCCAGCTCCACACCCCGAAGGCGAGCAGGAACCAGGACACGGGGCGGCTGAGTTTCACCAGAGAAGACCTTTCGTCACAGCGCCGGGCACCCTCGGTCGCCCGGGGGTCCGGAGGGTGTCCCCCGGATGTGCACAGCAGGGGTCCAGTATCACCGGGGCGGGCGGGGCTCCTCTCGCCGGGTGGGGCCCGGGTGGGGACACGGGCGGGGGCGGCAGGTACGTTTCCGGTCGTGCCCGCACCCAAGACAACCCTGCGGCGATCGCTGCTGGTCGCCTCCGCCGTCCTCGTGTCCGCCGCGCTGACCGCGCCCGCCGCCGTGGCGAAGCCGAGCCCCGGCACCAGCCCGTCGGCGAAGCCCCCGGCGAAGATGTCGGCCGTCGGCGGTCCCCGGCTCGCCAAGCCCGGCACCCAGGTCGATCTGGCCCCGGGTGTGCCGGTGCTGCCGAAGGGGATATCCGCGCGGTCCTGGATCGTCGCCGACGCCGAGTCGGGCGAGGTGCTCGCCGCGCACAACGCGCACTGGCGGCTGGCCCCGGCGAGCACCCTGAAGATGCTGTTCGCGGACACCCTGCTGCCCAAGTGGCCGAAGACCACCAAGCACAAGGTGAAGCTCTCCGACCTGGCCGGGGTCGGCCCCGGTTCCAGCATGGTCGGCATCAAGGAGGACGAGACCTACACCGTCCACGACCTGTGGCTGGGCGTGTTCCTGCGCTCCGGCAACGACGCCGTGCATGTGCTGTCCGCCATGAACGGCGGCGTGGAGCCGACGGTCGCCGAGATGAACAAGCACGCCGAGGAGCTGCAGGCCCTCGACACGCATGTGGTCAGCCCGGACGGCTACGACGCGCCCAAGCAGGTGTCCTCCGCGTACGACCTGACCCTGATCGCCCGCTCCGGGATGCAGAAGAAGGACTTCCGCGAGTACGCCTCCACGGTCCGCGCGAAGTTCCCGGGTGAGACGAAGAAGAACAAGAAGGGCAAGAAGGTCCGGGAGTCCTTCGAGATCCAGAACACCAACCGGCTGCTGACCGGCGACGCGGACGTGCCGGTCTACAAGGGCATCGCCGGCGTGAAGAACGGCAACACCACCAACGCGGGCGCCACCTTCACCGGGGTCGCCGAGCGCGACGGCAGGGTGCTGCTGGTCACCGTGATGAACCCGGAGAAGAACGTGCACAACGAGGTCTACAAGGAGACCGCGAAGCTGTTCGACTGGGGGTTCAAGGCGGCCGGGAAGGTCGAGCCGGTGGGTGAACTGGTGCCGCCGAAGGGCGCCCAGGCCGCCGGGCCGGGCTCCAGCGCCTCCCCCGGTCAGGCGGGCGGCTCCTCGCAGGGTGCGGGCGGCGGCGAGAAGCCGGTGGCGAGCGCCCCGGCGGGCGGCTCCAGCGGGATCGGCGTGGCGCTGTCCATCACCGGCGGCGTGCTGGCGCTGCTGGCGGGGGCGGCGTTCCTGGTCAACCGTCGCTGGCCGCTGCCCGATCTGGTGCGCCGCCGCCCTCGCGACTGACCGGGCCGTCCTTGCGCGTGCCGGTGCCCTCCTGGCGTGGGGCCGGGCCGTCCTCGCGCGTGCCGGTGCCCTCCCGGTGAGGGGCCGGGCCGTCCTCGTCCGCCGCGGCGGCCCCGGCCTCCTTGCTCGGGGTCGCCGTCCAGGCGGCGCAGAACAGCACCAGCTTCGAGGTGAAGTTGATCCACAGCAGCAGGGCCACCGGGACGCCGAACGCGCCGTACATGCTCTTCGCGGCCACGCCCTGCAGATAGCCGCTGAGCAGCAGCTTCAGCAGCTCGAAGCCGATTGCTCCGACCAGCGCCGCCACCACCAGGCGGCGCCGGGCCGGCTCCACGCCGGGCAGCAGGGTCAGCACATAGAGCAGGAGCAGGAAGTCGGCGCCGACGGCGACGGCGACGGCGGCGATCCGCAGCAGCGCACCGCCCCAGCCGCCCTCCTCCAGGCCGATGGCGTCGCTGATCCGGCCGACCAGCGCGGTGGCGACGGTGGAGGCCGCCAGGGTGATCAGCAGCGCGCCGCCGAGCCCCAGCAGGACGCCCAGGTCCTTGGCCTTGCGCAGGACGGGGTTCTCCTCCTCGTCTGGCAGTTCCCACACCGCCCGCAGGCACTCCCGGGTGGATCCGGCCCAGCTGACGCCGGTGAACAGCAGCAGCACACCGGCGATCAGACCGACCGTGCCGGCGTTCTCCACCAGGCCGTCGATGTTCAGCCGGTCGGCGATGCCGGGGATCTGGTCGGCGAGCTGGTCCTGGAGGGTGTCCTGCTGCTTCTGGCTGAGCGTGGCGGCGGCGATCGCGGCGGCCACGGTGAGCAGCGGGAAGAGCGCCACGAAGCTGGTGAAGGTCATCGCGGCGGCCAGCCGCGTCCAGTGCACGCGGTCCAGCCGCTCGTACGTCCGCCACGCGTGGGTGAGCATCAGCCGGGCGAACCACGGCCCGACGACCGGAAGCCTCTTCAGCCAGTCCATGATCCGTCCCTGCCCGTGCGGTGGAGGTGCGATGTTCTCGATGACCAACCCATGTTGTGATGCCCCGTCAGCGCAGGAAGGCGGCCCCGGTCCGGGCGTGCCGGCCGCATCGGCCTTCCCGCCGCATCGGCCGGCCGGCTACCAGTCGGCCACCGCCGCGGCGTACATCCCCGCCCACACCGCGCCGATCAGGGCGAGCGCCGGGTCGCGCAGCACCACGTCCTCCGGCTCGCCGGCGGTGCCCCGGTCGGCGAAGACCGCGTAGCGCAGCACCGCGAGGACGAAGGCCACCACGGACAGCTGGCGCCAGGGCAGTCCGCCGGCGTGCGGCGCCCCGCCCGCCCCGCCCGCCCCGCCCTCTTCGAAAGCCCACAGGCAGTAGCCGAGCACGGCGACCCCGGCGGCCAGCTGCCAGACGAAGCGCAGGTAGCCGGTGGAGTACTCGGTGAGCAGCGCGCGGGTGGCACCGGCCCTGCCGCCCATCTGCACGGCCTCGGAGTAGCGCTTGGCGGCCACCATGAACAACGCGCCGAAGCCGGAGGTGATCAGGAACCAGCGCGACAGCGGGATGCCGAGGGCGAGCCCGCCGCTCACCGCCCGCATCAGGAACCCGGTGGTGACCACGACCAGGTCCACGACCAGGACGTGCTTGAGGCTGAGGCAGTACGCCAGATGCATGCCGAGGTACGCGATCAGCAGCACGGCCACCTGCGGGGTGCTCAGCCAGGCGGCGGTGAGCGGGGCGAGTACGGCGAGGGCGGCACCGGTGGCGCAGGCGACGGGGGCGGGCACCTGGCCGGCGGCGACCGGGCGGTGGCGTTTGACGGGGTGGGCGCGGTCCGCCTCGGCGTCGCGGGCGTCGTTGAGCAGGTAGACGGCGGCGGACGCGGCCGTGAACAGGGCGAAGACCAGGGCGAGTTCGGTCAGCGCATGCCGGGTGACGAGCCGGCCGGCGGCGGCCGGGGCGGCGATCACCAGGACATTCTTGACCCACTGCTTGGGGCGTGCGGTGATCAGCAGCCCGGTGAGCAGCTCGCGGGAGCCTCGCGGCGGGGGCTGCTCGCGCCGGCCGCCCCGGCGCAGGACCACGGTGTCAGTCACGGGTGCCCTCCCTGATCCAGCGCAGGCCCAGCCCTGCGGTGAGCGCGCCGAGGGCGGCGCCCGCGGCCACGTCGGAGGGGTAGTGGACGCCGGCCACCACCCGGGACAGGCAGACGGCAGCGGCGAGCGGCACCGCCGCGGGCGCGCCCAGCGCCGCGAAGGCGAGGGCGGCGGCGGCCGAGGAGGCGGCGTGCGAGCTGGGGAAGGAGTGCCGGCACCGGGTGCCGACGAGCGGTTCGACGTGCGCGGGGCGCGGGCGGCGTACGACCCGTTTGAGACCGGAGCTGGCGGCGTGGGCGCCCGCCGTGAGCGCGGTGCCGCGCAGCCAGGCGCGGCGCCTTGGGCGGTCCGCGGCGGCCGCCGTGAAACCTGCCGCGAACCAGAGCGCTCCGTGCTCCCCCGCCCGGGAGAGGGCGCGTGCGGCACCGGCCACGCGCGGGTTCGCGCCGCACGCCCGCAGGGCGGTGACGATCCGGTGGTCGAGGGCGCGGGGGCCGAGCGGGAGCCTCGGGTCGTGGTGGTCGTCCATGTGGACTCACTGTCCACACCGCTCCTGCCCCGGAACCGTCCCTCTTGAACGACATCCCATTAATCACCCATTTCGACGAGGCGACTGACGTTTCACGAACAATCGCTCAAACAAGGGCGATACGGTCACCGCCATGCTCGCCGAGACCGTTTCCGTCACGGGGTGGGGCCGTACCGCTCCCACCGCCGCCCGGCTGATCCGCCCGCGGACGTACGAGGAGGCCGCGGCGGCCGTGCGGAGCTGCGGGGCCCGCGGGGGCATCGCCCGGGGCCTGGGGCGGGCGTACGGGGATGCGGCGCAGAACGCGGGCGGTGCCGTGCTGGACATGACCGGCCTGGACCGGATCCACGCCATCGACGCCGCCGGCGGCACCGTGCTGTGCGACGCGGGCGTGTCGCTGCACCGGCTGATGGAGGTGCTGCTGCCGCTCGGCTGGTTCGTGCCGGTGACGCCGGGGACCCGCCAGGTGACCGTCGGCGGTGCGATCGGCGCCGACATCCACGGCAAGAACCACCATGTCGCCGGGTCCTTCTCCCGCCATGTGCTGTCCTTCGAGCTGCTCACCGCCGACGGCACGGTCCGCACGGTCGTGCCCGGCACGCCGCTGTTCGACGCGACCACCGGCGGGATGGGCCTGACCGGCATCGTGCTGACGGCGACGCTGCGCCTGCAGCCGGTTCAGACGGCCCTGATGCGGGTCGACACCGAACGGGCGGACGACCTCGACGACCTGATGGCCCGCCTGACCCGGACGGACCACCGCTGCCGCTACTCGGTCGCCTGGATCGACCTGCTGGCCCGGGGCGCCGTCACCGGCCGCGCGGTCCTCACCCGCGGCGACCACGCCCCGCTGGACGCGCTGCCCGAGGGCGGCCGCGCCCGCCGGGCACCCCTGGCCTTCCGCACCTCCCGCCTGCCGGCCGCCCCCGCCTTCCTGCCCGACGGGCTGCTCAGCCGCACCACCGTGGGCCTGTTCAACGAGCTCTGGTACCGCAGGGCGCCCCGCACCCGCACCACCCGGCTCCAGCACCTGACCGCGTTCTTCCACCCCCTGGACGGGGTGCCGCACTGGAACCGGGTCTACGGCCGCGGCGGCTTCGTGCAGTACCAGTTCGTGGTGGGCGAGGGCCGGGAGGAGACGCTGCGCCGGATCGTGCGGCGGCTGTCGGACCGCCGCTGCCCGTCCTTCCTGGCCGTCCTCAAACGCTTCGGCCCCGCCGATCCCGGCTGGCTGTCCTTCCCCGCGCCCGGCTGGACCCTGGCCGTGGACATCCCGGCGTCGCTGCCGGGCCTGGGCCCCTTCCTGGACGAGCTGGACGAGGAGGTGGCCGCCGCCGGAGGCCGTGTCTACCTCGCCAAGGACGCCCGGCTGCGCCCCGACCTGCTCGCGGCCATGTATCCGCGGCTCGACGACTTCCGCGCCCTGCGCGCGGAGCTGGACCCGCGCGGGGTGTTCATGTCCGACCTGGCCCGCCGCCTCGACCTGTAGAACCGCGACCCTGGAGCTGCTCGTGAAGGACGCCTTCGGCCTCCCCCAGTCCCTGCTCGTCCTCGGCGGTACCTCGGAGATCGCCCTGGCCACCGCCCGCCGTCTGATCGCCCGCCGCACCCGCACGGTCTGGCTGGCGGGCCGCCCCTCCCCCGCGCTCGACCAGGCCGCCGGGCATCTGCGCGGTCTGGGCGCGCAGGTGCACACGGTCCCCTTCGACGCGCTGGACCCCGCCTCGCACGAGGAGACGCTGGGCAAGGTCTTCGCGGAGGGCGACATCGACATGGTGCTGCTGGCCTTCGGCACCCTCGGAGACCAGGCCACCGACGAACGCGACCCGCAGGCCGCGGTGCGGGTGGCGCAGACCAACTACACGGGGGCGGTCTCGGCGGGCCTGGTGTGCGCCGCCGCCCTGCAGAACCAGGGCCACGGCTCGCTGGTGGTGCTCTCCTCCGTCGCCGCCGAACGCGCCCGCCGCGCCAACTTCATCTACGGCTCCAGCAAGGCCGGCCTGGACACCTTCACCCAGGGGCTCGGCGACGCCCTGTACGGCACGGGGGTCCATGTGATGGTCGTACGCCCCGGCTTCGTCCGTACCCGGATGACCGCGCGGCTGCCGGAGGCTCCGCTGGCGACCACCCCGGAGGCGGTCGCCACGGCCATCGAGCTGGGCCTGCGCCGCCGCTCGGAGACCGTGTGGGTGCCCGGCGCGCTGCGCGTGGTGATGACGGTGCTGCGGCATCTGCCGCGGGGGGTGTTCCGGCTGCTGCCGGTGTAGCGCGGGCGGCGCGGGCGGTGACGGCGTGGGCGGTGGGGGTGAACGTCAGCGCACGGCGGTGAAGGTCAGCGCAGGGCGGTGAACGTCAGCGCGCGGCGGTGAACGTCAGCGCGCGGAGACCGAGCCGCGGTCGGCGGGGCCGCCCTGCGGCGGGATGACCGACGACCCGAAGGTGAACTCGCGCAGCTTCCGCCACACCCCGTCCGCGCCCTGCTCGTAGAGCGCGAAGCCGGTGCAGGGCCACTCGGCCTCGTAGTCGGCGAGCTCCTCGAAGGCGCGGTCCATCGCCGCCTCCTCGATGCCGTGCGCCACCGTGACATGCGGGTGGTACGGGAACGGCAGCTCGCGCGCGACGGGGCCGGAGGCGTCCCGGACCTGCTTCTGCAGCCAGGTGCACGCCTCGGCGCCCTCGACGACCTGCACGAACACGACGGGCGACAGGGGGCGGAAGGTGCCGGTGCCGCGCAGCCGCATGGGGAACGGGCGGCCGCTGGCGGCGACCTCGCGCAGATGCGCCTCGACGGCGGGCAGGTCGTCGGTCTCCACTCCCGTCGGCGGGAGCAGGGTGACATGCGTGGGGATGCCGTGAGCCGCGGCGTCGCCGAAGCCCGCGCGCAGCTGCTGGAGCTGGCTGCCGTGAGGCTCCGGGACCGCGATCGACACACCGATCGTTACGGTCCCCACGTCGTCTCCTGTCGTTTTGTCGGACACCCGGTTATCGACTGTACGGCCACGCCGGCCGCGCGGGCAGGCGCAGCCGACGTGATATGCGGCTCGTGAGCGCCCGCTCAGTGCTTGGCGGGCAGGAATCCCACCCGGTCGTACGCCTGGGCGAGGGTCTCCGCGGCGACGGCACGTGCCTTCTCCGCGCCCTTGGCCAGGATCGAGTCGAGCGTCTCGGGGTCGTCGAGGTACTGCTGGGTGCGCTCCTTGAACGGGGTCACGAACTCGACCATGACCTCGGCGAGGTCCGTCTTCAGCGCACCGTAGCCCTTGCCCGCGTACTTCTCCTCCAGTTCGGCGATACCCGTACCCGTGAGGGTCGAATAGATGGTGAGGAGATTGCTCACACCGGGCTTGTTCTCGGTGTCGTAGCGGATCACCGTGTCGGTGTCGGTGACCGCGCTCTTGATCTTCTTCGCGGTGGTCTTCGGCTCGTCGAGCAGGTTGATGAGGCCCTTCGGCGTGGACGCCGACTTGCTCATCTTGATCGTCGGGTCCTGAAGGTCGTAGATCTTCGCCGTCTCCTTGAGGATGTACGGCTTCGGGACGGTGAAGGTCTGGCCGAACCGCCCGTTGAAACGCTCGGCGAGGTCACGGGTCAGCTCGATGTGCTGGCGCTGGTCCTCGCCGACCGGCACCTCGTTCGCCTGGTACAGCAGGATGTCGGCGACCTGCAGGATCGGGTAGGTGAACAGGCCGACGCTGGCCCGGTCGGCGCCCTGCTTGGCGGACTTGTCCTTGAACTGGGTCATGCGGCTCGCCTCGCCGAAGCCGGTGAGGCAGTTCATGACCCAGGCGAGCTGGGCGTGCTCGGGGACGTGGCTCTGGACGAACAGCGTGCAGCGCTCGGGGTCGAGTCCCGCGGCCAGCAGCTGGGCGGCGGCCAGGCGGGTGTTGGCGCGCAGGTCCTCCGGGTCCTGCGGCAGGGTGATCGCGTGCAGGTCGACGACCATGTAGAACGCGTCGTGGGTCTCCTGCAGCGCCACCCACTGGCGGACGGCGCCGAGGTAGTTGCCGAGGTGGAACGAGCCTGCGGTGGGCTGGATTCCGGAGAGCACGCGAGGACGTTGCTGCATGGCGGAGCCATTCCCCTGAGGGTTGTGGGAGACGGGCGGGCGATCAGAGGCCATGCCCCCCATTCTCGCAGGTCCCGCACAGCGGTCCGGAACCGACCGGAAACAGGTCTGCTGCGAGTGGGAACCGATCCGGGTCCGGCGGTGTAACAAGAGCGTGAGGACGCGGGAGGGGGGCCGCATCGTCGATGAGGCCGCGGTGATCGCTCGCGTACGCGCCGGGGAGCCGGAGGCGTACGCGGAGCTGGTGCGCGCACACACCGGCATCGCGCTCAGGGCGGCCGCCGCGCTGGGAGCGGGGGCGGACGCGGAGGACGTGGTGCAGCAGGCGTTCGTCAAGGCGTACTGCGCGCTGGGCCGGTTCAGGGACGGCATGGCGTTCCGGCCGTGGCTGCTGTCGATCGTGGCCAACGAGACCAGGAACACGGTGCGCGCGGCGGCGCGCAGATACACGCTCGCCGACCGTGAGGCGGCGTTCGCGGCGGCCGAGCCGGTGATACCGGAGTCGGCGGATCCGGCGGTGGCGACGCTCGAGACGGAGCGGCGCGGCGCGCTGGTGGCCGCCCTGGAGAAGCTGAGCGAGGAGCACCGGCTGGTCGTCACCTACCGCTATCTGCTGGAGATGGACGAGAGGGAGACGGCCCAGGCCCTGGGCTGGGCCCGGGGCACGGTGAAGTCCCGGCTGAACCGTGCCCTGCGCAAGCTGGAGCGCCTGCTGCCGGACTTCCGTCCCCGGGAGCACGCACGGGAAGGGGGTGAGGAGCGTGAGTGAGCCGTACGACGGCGGTCCCGATCAGCGGCGGCGGGCGGAGGCGGCCCGGCTGCGGGAGGAGCTGCGGGCCCTCGGGCGGTCGCTGGACGGACCCGATCCGGCGGCCGGGGCCGAGACGATGGCCGAGCGGGTACTGGGCCGGATACTGGCCGAGAATCTGCAGGTCGCCGAGGAGCCGAGTCGTCCGGAGCGGGCGCGGGAACGCCTGCGCGCCGTGCGCCGCTGGTCCCGGCTGCACCGGCGGAGGCTGGTCGCCGCGCTGTGCGGGCTGCTGACGGTGCTCGCGCTGACACCCCCGGTGCGGGCGGCGGTGGCGGACTGGTTCGGCTTCGGCGGGGTCGAGGTGCGCCACGACCCGTCGGCGGTGCCGCCCTCGGACGCCCCTGTGCCGGGGTGCGGATCGCCCACGGTCTCGCTCGCGGAGGCACGGCGCCGGGCCGGCTTCGAGCCCATGGTGCCGAAGGGGCTGGGCTCCCCGGACGCGGTCACGGTTCACCGACTGCCCTACGGGCGATTTCTGGTGAGCCTGTGCTGGAGCGAGCGGGGGCGCACGATCCGGCTGGACGAGTTCCCGGCGCAGCTGGACTTCACCTTCGCCAAGACGGTGCGCGAGCAGCCGGTGTGGCTGTCGCTGGACGGGGACGGCCCGGACGGCGAGGACGGCGACGGTCCCTTCCGCCCCGCACTGTGGTTCGCGCGGCCGCACGCGCTGGAGTTCTGGCTGGTGGACCCGGACGGCCGGCGTTTCACCCGCGAGGAACGCACGGCGGGCCCGACCCTGCTGTGGACCCACGGGGGCGGAGCGTTCGACCCCGGCGCCGCCGGGCCGGAGACGGTGACGCTGCGGCTGGAGGGCGTGGCCGCGCAAGGGCGTGCGCTGGAGATCGCGAGGTCGGTGGAGTCGGTGGAGTCGGTGAGGCGGTGAGCCGGCCGCCGGGGGATCGGCAGGCACGGCGAAAGAAGTTGCCCTGGGAGTGGAACCTCGGCGGGGTGGGCGGTGTACCAGAAGTGACAGGCGGCTCGCGGGGCGTGCCGCACGGGGAGCGACCGGCCGAGTGGGGGTTCGGATGCGCTGGTGGAAGGACAGGGTGCGAGGGCTGGCGGCGGGCGCGGCGGCGCTGGTCGCGGCACTGGCCCTGATGGTGTGGGGAGCGGCGCCCGCCGCGGCCGGTGGGCCGACGAGCGTGCTGCTGGTCTCCCCCGAGAGTGAGCAGACGGCCGCGCTGTACTACTCCGACAAGGGGTATGCCGCGCTGGAACGCCTGCTGGGCCCGGTCGGCCGGGGCACGCGCGACAAGCCGCCGGAGGCCGATCTGGTGTCCTCGCGGCTGATCAATGTCAGCTGGATGGTGCACGACGTGGACCCCTGGCGGATCGACCGTGTCTATGTGATGGCCGAGGGCAAGGCCGTGTGGATCCACACCGCCGGGAAGCTCACGGGGGCGCCCACCGGGGCCTGGCATCGCGCCGAGCACCCGTCCGAGCTGCGGGCACTGCTGAAGAGCCTGGGCCTGATGGGCGAGAAGGCGAGCACCGGCTCCGGGTCCGCCGTCCACCCCGCGCCCTGGGAGACGGCGGCGACGCCCGCCCCGGCCGAGGAGGCCGAGGAGGCTCCGGATCAGGGCCGGGAAGAGGCGGTGGCTTCCGCCGCCCGGCCGGCGGGTGACGGCACCGGCTGGTGGTGGGCGATACCGGGAGCGGCGGCCGGAGTGGCCCTGGGCCTGGTGATGCGCCCCCGGATGGACCGGCTGCCCTCGATACGCAGGCGCCGGGAGCCGCCGGAGCCGCGGCAGGAGCTGCTGGATCTGTGAGACGCCGCCGCGCGTCGGCCCGGGCACGGGGCCGGACCGCCGCGCGGCGAGCTGCGGCTGGCGTCAGCCGAGGTCGATCTCCGGGTACAGCGGGAAGCCGGCCACCAGGTCGGTGGCGCGGCGGGAGATCTCGTCGGCGATCTTCGGGTCGAGGACGTGGGAGGCCTTGGACGGGGCGCCGGACTTGGTGGTGCCGGGCTCGGTGGCGGTGAGCACGCGGTCGATGAGTCCGGCCACCTCGTCCATCTCGGCGGTGCCCAGGCCGCGCGTGGTCAGCGCGGGGGTGCCGATGCGGATGCCGGAGGTGTACCAGGCGCCGTTGGGGTCGGCGGGGATGGCGTTGCGGTTGGTGACGATGCCCGAGTCCAGCAGGGCGGCCTCCGCCTGGCGGCCGGTGAGGCCGTAGGAGGTGGCGACGTCGATCAGGTTGAGGTGGTTGTCGGTGCCGCCGGTGACCAGGGTGGCGCCGCGGCGCATCAGGCCCTCGGCGAGGGCGCGCGAGTTGTCGACGATGCGCTGGGCGTAGTCCTGGAAGGAGGGCTGGCGGGCCTCGGCGAGGGCGACGGCCTTGGCGGCCATGACGTGCGGGAGCGGGCCGCCGAGGACCATGGGGCAGCCTCGGTCGACCTGGTCCTTGAGGGAGTCGTCGCACAGCACCATGCCGCCGCGCGGGCCGCGCAGGGACTTGTGGGTGGTGGTGGTGACGATCTGGGCGTGCGGCACCGGGTCGAAGTCGCCGGTGAGAACCTTGCCGGCGACCAGGCCCGCGAAGTGGGCCATGTCGACCATGAGCGTGGCGCCGACCTCGTCGGCGATCTCCCGCATGATCCGGAAGTTCACCAGTCGGGGGTAGGCGGAGTAGCCGGCGACGATGATCAGCGGCTTGAACTCGCGGGCCTGGGCGCGCAGCGCTTCGTAGTCGATCAGGCCGGTGGCCGGGTCGGTGCCGTAGGAGCGCTGGTCGAACATCTTGCCGGAGATGTTCGGGCGGAAGCCGTGGGTGAGGTGGCCGCCGGCGTCCAGGGACATGCCGAGCATGCGCTGGTTGCCGAAGGCCTGGCGCAGCTCGGCCCAGTCGGCCTCGGAGAGGTCGTTGATCTGGCGGACGCCGGTCTTCTCCAGGAACGGCGCCTCGACGCGGTCGGCGAGGACGGCCCAGAAGGCGACGAGGTTGGCGTCGATCCCGGAGTGCGGCTGGACGTAGGCGTGGCGAGCGCCGAAGAGTTCGCGGGCGTGCTCGGCGGCGAGCGCCTCGACGGTGTCCACGTTGCGGCAGCCGGCGTAGAAGCGGCGGCCGATGGTGCCCTCGGCGTACTTGTCGCTGAACCAGTTGCCCATCGCCAGCAGGGTGGCCGGGGAGGCGTAGTTCTCGGAGGCGATCAGCTTGAGCATCTCGCGCTGGTCGGCGACCTCCTGGCCGATGGCGTCGGCGACGCGCGGCTCCACGGCGCGGATGACGTCGAGGGCAGCGCGGTAGGCGGTGGACTCGCGGGAGAGGGGCGCGGACGTGTCGGACATCAGGACCTCCGGACGTGGGCGTTCGGCGTACACGGTTCGGCCCAGGCGCACGGCACACATTCCCGTACGGGCCGCTCCCCGATGGTCGGTCCCATCCCAGCGCGCCAGTCACGGCCCTCGGTCAGCCTACCGGGTGCACCCTGCGCTTTGAGGAGAGCGTCCGCCATGCGGGCGCGATGTCCCGGTGGGCGGCACGCGCCGGGCGGCGGGCCGGCCTGCGGGGCACGGGCGTACGGACCGGCATCGGCGCGCTCGGGCCCGAGGACCCTCATGCGGCGCGTTCGGGCTCGCGCACCGGCCGGCGGGCACGAGGGCTCGCGGGCCGAGCGGACAGGGGGCTCAGAGGATCACATGGGGCAGGAAGCGGGCGTACTCGTCGGTCACCAGGCCCGGGGACTCGCGGATGCCGAGTCCGGCGGCCTCGTTCCCCACGACCCAGGCGCCCAGCACCACATGGTTGCCGTCGAAGGCGGGGAGGGGCGCCAGTTGCTGGTAACAGCAGGGTTCGTCGCGGATCACGGGGCCGGCGCCGGGCTCGTGGACGGTGACGCCGGCGCCCTCGCGGCCGAGGAGGGGCTTGGCGACGTAGCCGGCGGTGCGGGCCAGGTCGCGCGGGCCGTCGAGGTAGGACGGGAGGAGGTTGGGGTGGCCGGGGTGGAGCTCCCAGAGAACGGCGAGCAGGGCCTTGTTGCTGAGCAGCATCTTCCAGGCCGGTTCTATCCACAGGGTGCTGCCGGTGCCGCCGCCGTTGTCGAGGGTGTCCAGGACGTGTCCGGCGAAGCGGTCGGTGGTGAGCCACTCCCAGGGGTAGAGCTTGAAGATGCTGCGGATGAAGCGCAGCCGGGTGTCCACGAAGCGCCCGGAGAGCCGGTCCCAGCCGATCTCCTCCATGGAGATCCACCGGGTCTCGAGCCCCGCCTGCTCCGCGGTCTCCTTGAGATAGGCGACCGTCATCAGGTCCTCGCCCAGCTCGTCGGCCTCGGAGTTGGCGAAGTACAGCACGCTGCCCGGCGGGAGCAGGGCGGACTGCTTCTTCCAGGCGTCGACGAGGCGTTCGTGCAGGGAGTTCCACTGGTCGGCGCCGGGGAAGCGCTCCTCCATCCAGAACCACTGCGGGGACGCCGCCTCCACCAGCGAGGTGGGCGTGTCGGCGTTGTACTCCAGGAGCTTGGCCGGCCCGGTGCCGTCGTAGCGGAGGTCGAAGCGGCCGTAGACGGAGGGGAGTTCGGCGCGCCGGTGCCAGGACTCGGCGACCGCGGCGGCCACCCGCGGGTCAGTGATGCCGAGGTCGGCGAAGCGGTCGGCGGTGACGATGTGCTCGGCGGCGGCGAGGCACATGCGGTGCAGTTCCTCGACCGTCTCCTCCAGCGCCTCCACCTCCTCGAGGCTGAAGACGTAGTAGGCGCTCTCGTCCCAGTAGGGGCGCAGGGAGCCGTCCGGGTAGCGGGTGAGCGGGTAGATCAGCCCCTGCTCCTCGACGGTCTGCTGCCAGCCGGGGCGGGGCTCGATGGTGCGGCGTTCCATGGGTGGCCTTCGGTCGGCGTCGGCGGGCAGGAGCGGCGGGCCGGCGGGGGCGG
>NZ_BAAAIZ010000017.1:0-21982 GCF_039526425.1 Streptomyces thermospinosisporus | reverse complement strand
CCCCCCCGCTGCCGGAGCCGGAGCAGCCGAAGCCGCCGCGGTCCACGGCCTCGCTGCGGCTGAAGGTGCCGTTGTCGGCGTAGCCGTTGCTGACGTCGGCGTCGTAGTACCAGTCGGCGTCCATGCGCTTGCCGCCGGTCTTGCGGTTCTTGCCGTGGGAGGACGAGCCGGAGGGCGTGCAGTTCTTGTCGGCGACGATCTTGTAGCCGTTGATGAAGTCGTAGCTGTCGCGGTCCACGCAGCGGCGGTCCGGGTCCGAGCCGCAGGCGGACAGGGCCGCCGCGAGGACACCCATGCTGCCCAGCACCACCGTGCTGGAGCGCAGCCGCCTCGGTGTGTCTGCCATGTTCTTCACTCCCCCGTGTACTGCCGGTGGCGGCCGGCTGTCCGTACGCCGACTCGCCCCGGACAGCCTAGAGATGGGCCCGACGGGGTGGCGAGAGGCCCCCTCACCTGCGCCTCGATCTACTGTCCATATGTGATCTTTGGCATGGTGTGCGCGCTTGGTTCGGCGGTCTGCTACGGCACGGCGACGGTGCTCCAGGCCATCGCCGCACGCACGGCGGCTGCCACCCACCCGAGCAGCGATGTGGTGCTGCTGCTGCGGGCGCTGCGGCACTGGCGCTATCTGCTCGGGCTGGCGCTGGACGGTCTGGGCTTCGGGCTGCAGATCGTCGCGCTGGAGCTGGTCCCGATCTACGCGGTGGGCGCGGCGCTGGCGGCGAGCCTCGCGGTGACGGCGGTGGTCGCGGCATGGCTGCTGGGCATCCGGCTGAGCCGGGTGGAGTGGACGGCGGTGGCGGTGGTGTGCGCCGGTCTGGCGATGCTGGGGCTTGCGTCGGGGGCGGAGGGCAGGCAGCCGGGGCGGGCTGGCTGGACTGGCTGATGCTCGGCACGGCGGGTGCGGTGCTGCTGCTGGGCGCGGTGGGCGGCCGGCTGCCGGAGCGGGTCCGGGCGATCACCCTCGGTCTGGGCGCCGGTTTCGGCTTCGGCGTGGTGGAGGTGTCGGTCCGCCTGGTCGATGAGTTCTCCTCCCCCGCGGACCTGCTCACCGATCCGGCGCTCTACGCCCTGCTGCTCGGCGGCGGCGCCGCGTTCCTCCTGCTCACCTCGGCCCTGCAGCGCGGCTCGGTCACCGGCGGCCACGGCGGGCCTGGTCCTGGGCGAGACGATCGGTCCCGCCCTCGCCGGTGTCGTCTGGCTCGGCGACCGCACCCGCCCCGGCCTGACCTGGCTGGCCTTCCTCGGCTTCGCGGTGGCGGTGGCGGGCGCCCTCGCCCTGAGCCGCTTCGGCGAGGCACCGGAGGCGCGGGAGGCGCGAGAGGCCGCGGAGCCCGCACACAGCGCGGATTGACCAGGCGTCAGCGACAGACGTCGAGGCAGGGCCTTGAGGACTTCAGGGCAGGTCCTTGCGGACTTCAGGGCAGGGCCTTGTCGGCACCACGGCCGGCCGGCCGGTGCGGGCCGGGCACCGCGGGGCGTCCCGGCCCGGCGTCAGGGCAACGCCGTGCAGATGTCAGGGCAGAGCCCTGCAGAGGGCCTCCAGGGTGGCCGACCAGGCGTGGTCGGGCGGGGTGGCGTAGCCGACGACCAGGGCGTCCGGGGTGGTGACCTCGGCGGCGGGGTGCCGGTAGCGGCTGAGGCCGTGGACGGTCAGGCCCTGCCAGGTGGCCGCCTGCACCACCGACTGCTCGGTGCCGGGCGGCAGCCGCAGCACGGCGTGCAGGCCGGCCGCGATGCCGGTGACCCGGACGTCGGGGGCACGGGCGGCCAGCGCCGCCACCAGGGCGTCGCGGCGGCGCCGGTAGCGCAGGCGGGCGGAGCGGACGTGCCGGTCGTAGGCACCGGAGGTGAGGAACTCCGCCAGGGTGAGCTGCTCCACCAGGCTCACCGAGCGGCCGCCGCCGTGGTCGAGGACGCCCGGCAGAAGGGCGGGCGGGACCATCATCCAGCCCAGGCGCAGGCCGGGTGCCAGGGCCTTGCTGGCGGTGCCCAGGTAGATCACGCGGTCGGGGTGGAGGTCCTGGAGCGCGCCGACCGGCTGGCGGTCGTAGCGGAACTCCCCGTCGTAGTCGTCCTCCAGGACGAAGCCGCCGGTGCGGTTCGCCCAGTCGATCACCGCGGCCCGGCGCTCCGGTCGCAGGGCGCCGCCGAGCGGGAACTGGTGGGCGGGGTTGAGCAGAACGGCGTCCTCGTCCGTGAGGGTGTCGGTGCGGGTGCCCAGGTCGTCGTAGGGGAGGGGGGTGGTGCGCAGGCCGGTGCGTTCCACCAGGTCCCAGTGGACGTCCAGGCCGTAGGGCTCCACGGCGAGGGTGCGGCCGCCGCGGGCGTGCAGCACCTCCGCGATCAGCCGCAGGCCTTCGGCGAATCCGGAGCAGACGACCAGGCGTTCGGGGGCGGCGCGTACGCCCCGGACGCGGGCCAGATACTCCGCGAGGGCGGCGCGCAGCTCGGGCCTGCCGCGTGGATCGCCGTAGCCGAGGGCCTCGTTGGGGGCGGCGGTCAGGGCGCGGCGGGTGGCCTTGAGCCATTCGGTGCGCGGGAAGGAGGCGAGGTCGGGGCTGCCCGGCAGGAGGTCGTACGGCAGCCGGCCGGGGGTGCGCCGGGGTGCGGCCGGGCGGGCGGGCCGCTGCGGCACCGGGTGCTCGGCGACCCGGGTGCCCGAGCCCTGCCGTGCGGTGAGCCGGCCCTCGGCGACCAGGTCGGCGTAGGCGTCGGCGACCGTGTTGCGGGCGATGCCCAGATCGGCGGCGAGGGCGCGGGAGGAGGGCAGCCGGGTGCCGGGGGCGAGCCGGCCGGTGCGGATGGCCTCGCGCAGCGCGTCGGTCAGGCCCCGGCGCAGACCGGGGCCGGTGGGCTTGAGATGCAGGTCGATACCGAAAGTGGCCCAAGGTTCTGCCATGGAAATGGACCATACTCCTGGGCTGCTTGGCTCCTAGGGTCGAGGCCATGACGACGACCACCCGGACGAGGTCTACGAGCGCGCCGCCCAGCACTTCGACAGCACCCAACTGGCCCATCTGGTCGCCCTGATCACCGTGATCAACAGCTGGAACCGGCTGATGGTCAGCCGCCGGATCCCGCCCGGGAGCACCCAGTGGTGAGCGCCGGGGAGAACGACGTCATGAGCAGGGCCCGTACCTTCCGCGCGCTGCATCACCACCGCGCGCCCGGCGACCCGCTGGTGCTGCCCGGCCCCTGGGACGCGGCCGCCGCCCGGGTGTTCGCCGAGGCCGGGTTCCCGGCGCTCGCCACGCCCAGCGCGGGCGTGGCCGCCTCGCTCGGCTACGAGGACGGCCAGACCCCGGCGGAGGAGATGTTCGCCGCGGTGGCCCGGATCGCGCGAGCGGTGGACGTACCCGTGTCGGCGGATGTGGAGGGCGGATACGGGCTGGCCCCGAAGGAGCTGGTGGAGCGGCTGCTGGAGGCGGGCGTGGCGGGCTGCAACCTGGAGGACTCCGAGCACGGGGTGCTCAAGGACCCGCGGGCGCACGCCGACTGGCTGGCCGAGGTGTGTGCCGCGGCGGGTGAGGCGCTGTTCGTCAACGCCCGCATCGACACCTTCCTGCGCGACGCCGGCGACCCCGGGGCGCCCGCCGAGCAGCTGGCCGAACGGGCCATCGAGCGGGCCGCGTTGTATGTGGCGGCGGGCGCCGGCTGCGTGTATCCGATCGGCGCCCCCGCCTGCGTACTGCCGCTGCTGCGGTCCGGCATCCAGGGGCCGCTGAATGTGCACGCCCTGGTGGGCGAGGGCCCCTCGCCCACCGAACTCGGTGAACTCGGGGCCACCCGCATCACTTTCGGGCCGGGCCTGCAGCGGCGTGCCGCCGAGGCCCTGCGCGGCATCGCCGGGCAGCTGAAGGGGCAGCTGAACCCCGGCAAGGGATGACCTGACGGGCTGGGTCCCCGGGGTCAGGGCAGCCACGTGCGCCAGGTGGACTCGTGGCTGTCCACCCACTTCTTCGCCGCCTGACGCGGGGTCAGCTTCTGGTCGGCGATCATCAGGGCGACCTCGTTCTGGTCCTCGGTCGTCCACTTGAACTTCTTCAGGAAGTCCGCCGCCTTCCCGCCCTTCTTCGCGAAGTCCGCGTTGAGGTACTTCTGCAGCGGGGTGTGCGGGTAGGCGCAGGCGACCTTGGCCGGGTCGGCGTCGCAGCCCTCCTTGTAGGGCGGCAGCTTCACCTCCGTCATGGGCACCTGCTCGGTGAGCCACTGGGGGGTGTACCAGTAGGTCAGGAAGGGCTTCTTCTGCTTGGCGAACTGCTTGATCTGGGTGATCTGCGCCGCCTCGGAGCCGGCGAAGACCACCTTGTAGTCCAGCTTCAGGTTCTTCACCAGCGCCTTGTCGTTGGTGACGTAGGACGGTGAGCCGTCAAGCAGCTGGCCCTTGCCGCCGCTCTCCGGGGTGCGGAACTTGCCGGCGTACTTGTTGAGGTTCTTCCAGTCGGTGACGTCCGGGTGCTGCTCGGCGAAGTACGTGGGGACGAACCAGCCGATGTGCCCGGTGACGCCGAGGTCGCCGCCGCGGGCGATGGTCTTCTTGTCCTCGACGTAGCGCTGCTCCTGGTCGGGGTGGCCCCAGTCCTCCAGGATGGCGTCGACCCGGCCCTGGCTGAGCGCGTCCCAGGCGGGCACCTCGTCGACCTGCACGGTGTCGACGCGGTAGCCGAGTTCGTGCTCCAGCAGGTACTGGGCGACGGCGACATTGGCCTGCGCGCCGACCCAGGACTGCACGGACAGGGTGACCGTCCTGGCGCCCTGGGCGTTGGCGAACGGCGACGCCTGCTTGGTCATGTCGGCGGCGCCGCAGCCGGTCAGCGTCAGCAGCAGCGCGGACGCACCGGCCGCCACGGAGTTCGGACGCGTCCTGCCCGTGCGGGTCCGGGGCTTGCGCGTCCGGAGCGGGCCCGTACCGGCCCGGGACATCCGGGACGCCCGGGATATCCGGGACATACGAAATCGCATGTCACGCTCCCTTCTTGGCGCGGCGTTCGGTGGGCTGGGTCACCCGGTCGAGCATCAGGCCCAGGCAGACGATCGCGGCCCCGGCCACCAGGCCGGTCGCCAGGTCGCCCTGGGCGAGCCCGAAGACGACGTCGTAGCCGAGCGCTCCGCCGCCGACCAGGCCGCCGATGATGACGACGGCGAGGACCAGCACCACGCCCTGGTTCACGGCGAGCAGCAGCGCCGGGCGGGCCAGCGGCAGCTGGACCTGGCGCAGTTGCTGGCCGCTGGTCGCGCCGAGCGAGCGGGCCGACTCCAGGGCGGCCGGGTCGACCCCGCGCAGCCCCTGGGCGGTGATGCGCACCACGGCGGGCAGCGCGTAGACGATGGCGGCGGCCACCGCCGGGGCGCGCCCGACCCCGAAGAGGGCGACGACCGGGATCAGATACACGAACTGCGGCATCGTCTGGAACACGTCCAGGACCGGGCGCAGCATCCGCTCGACGCGGTCGCTGCGGGCCGCGGCGATACCGGTCGCGAAGCCGATGACCAGGGTGACGGCAACGGCGGCGAGGACCTGGGAGAGCGTGTCGAGGGACTGGTCCCACACGCCGAGCACACCGATGGCGGCCATGGCGAGCACGGTGGTCAGCGCGGTGCGCCAGGTGCCGATGAGCCAGGCCAGCGCCGCGACGGCGAGCAGCACCGACCACCACGGCAGCCACTGCAGCCCGTCGCGCAGCGGATCCAGCACCCAGGTGGTGAAGCGGCCAGCCCAGTCGGCGGTGCCGCCGACCACGGGCACGCCCGTGTACAGGTGGGCGGTCATCCAGTCGACCGCCCGGTTGACCGGATCGGCGATGCCGACGACCCAGTTGACGGGCCACTCCAGCCGGCCCGCGAGCCGCCCGGCGACGGCGACCACGGCCGCGGCGGCCAGCGCCGCCAGCCACAGGGTGCGGGAGTTGCGGGCGGGCTCCTGCCCGATGCGGGCGCCGGCCGCGCCGGTCACCCGGTCCAGCACCACGGCGAGCAGCACGATCGGCACCCCGGCCGCGAGCGCGGCACCCACGTCGACCGAGGCGAGCGCCTGGTAGACGCGGTCGCCGAGGCCGCCGGCGCCGATGACGGAGGCGATCACGGCCATGGACAGCGCCATCATGATCGTCTGGTTGAGCCCGAGCAGGAGTTCCTTGCGGGCGAGCGGAATGCGGGCGGTCAGCAGGCGCTGGCGTGCGGTGGAGCCGAGCGACTCGACCGCCTCCAGCACCTCCCTGTCGGCGCCGCGCAGCCCGAGCGAGGTCAGCCGGGCCATCGGCGGCGCGGCGTAGATGACGGTGGCCAGCACGGCCGCCGGGACGCCGATGCCGAAGACCAGCACCACGGGGAGCAGATAGGCGAAGGCCGGCAGCACCTGCATGGTGTCCAGGACCGGGCGCAGCAGCCGGTCCATCCGGTCGGACAGCCCCGCGGCCAGGCCCAGCAGCGCACCCACGAGGACGGACACCGCCACCGCCACGGCCATCAGCGCGAGCGTCTGCATCGTCGGCACCCACATGCCGAGCAGGCCGCAGACGAGGAACGCCACCGCGGTGCCCAGCGCCAGCCGGATGCCGGCGACCCGCCAGGCGACCAGTGCGGCCACGGCCGTCACCCCCGCCCAGCCGACGGCGAGGAGGGCGAGGTAGACGGCGCGTACGGCGATGACGACGACGTTGCTGACGTGGCCGAGGAAGTAGAGGAAGAGGGGGTGGGAGTCCCGGTTGTCGATGATCCAGTCGCTGGCGTCGGCGAGCGGCCCGGAGACGTCGACGGTGAGCGCCTCCGGCCAGGCACCGCTGGAGAAGCGGGTCACCGCCAGCGGCACCAGGACGGCGGCGAGGACCGCGAGCGCGAGCAGCTTGCGCACGGCGGCGTTGGCCAGGATGCCCGGCGGGGAGCTCTTCTGTGCGGTCGCGGTGATCGTCGCCATCACACCGGCTCCTCGCTCGCAGCACCGGACCCGGCGGATGCGTCGTCCGCCGCGACCGCGGCGGGTGCGGCCGCCTTGCCCGCCACCACGGCCAGCAGCGCGGGCGCGTCGACCACGCCCAGGCAGCGGCCCTGGTCCATCACCCGGGCCGGTCCGCCCGCACGGGCCACCGCCTCGATGGCCTCGGCGACGGTGGCGTCCGGGCGGACCGCCGGGCCGTTCCCCGCCTCCTCCGCCGAGTCGGCGGGGCGCATGGCCCTGCGGGCCGTGATGACCTGCTCGCGCGGGACGTCGCGGACGAACTCCCGGACGTAGTCGTCGGCGGGCGAGGCCACGATCTCCTCGGGCGTGCCGAGCTGCACGACCCGGCCGTCCCGCATCAGGGCGATGCGGTCGCCCAGCTTCAGGGCCTCCTGGAGGTCATGGGTGATGAAGACCATGGTGCGGCCCTCCTCGCGGTGCAGCCGGACCACCTCCTCCTGCATGTCCCGCCGGATCAGCGGGTCGAGCGCGCTGAACGGCTCGTCGAACAGCAGGACCTCGGGGTCGACGGCCAGGGCGCGGGCCAGGCCGACGCGCTGGCGCTGACCACCGGACAGCTGGGCGGGTCTGCGCTGCTCCATGCCCTCCAGGCCGACCTTGGCCACGACCTCGGCGGCTCTGGCGCGCCGCTCGGTCCTGCCGACGCCCTGGATCTCCAGGCCGTAGGCCACGTTGTCCAGGACGGTGCGGTGCGGCAGCAGCCCGAAGTGCTGGAAGACCATGGCGGCGCGGTGCCGGCGCAGTTCGCGCAACCGGCCCCTGTCCATGGCGCGGACGTCCTCGCCGTCGATGGCGATGGTGCCGGCGGTCGGCTCGATGAGCCGGGTCAGACAGCGGACCAGGGTGGACTTGCCGGAGCCGGACAGGCCCATGACGACGAAGACCTCGCCCTTGCGGACGTCGAAGGAGACGTCCCGGACGGCGGCCGTGCAGCCGGTGCGGGCGCGCAGCTCGGCCTGGCCGAGCGCGGTCAGCTCGGGGTCGCCGGGTATCCGGTCGGCCTTCGGCCCGAAGACCTTCCACAGTCCCTCGACGGAGAACACGGGCACGGTGGCCTCCGCGTTTCCGGTGTCGCCCGCGTTCTTGGTGTTCTTCGGACCGTTGCTCGCGGTCGGTGCGGCGGTACCCATCAGGCATCACCCCCGATCAGATCGGCGGCGCGTTCTCCGACCATGAGCACGCCGATCATCGGGTTCACGGCGGTCATGGTCGGGAAGACGGAGGCGTCGGCGATGCGGATGCCCTCCAGTCCGCGGATGCGCAGCTCGGGGTCGACGACGGCGAGTTCGTCGGTGGCTGCGCCCATCTTGCAGGTGCCCGCCGGGTGGTAGACGGTGTGGGCGACCTTGCGGGCGTACTCGCTGAGCTCCTCGTCACCGGTGATGTGCGGGCCGGGCGCCACCTCGCGCTTCAGCCAGCCGGCCAGCGGCTCGGTCTTCGCGATCTCACGGGCGATGCGGATGCCGTCGACCAGCGTACGGCCGTCGTAGTCGTCCTCGTCGGTGAAGTACCGGAAGTCCAGCGCGGGCTTGACCTCGGGGTCGGCGCTGGTCAGGTAGAGCCGGCCGCGGCTCTTCGGCTTGGGGATGTTCGGGGTCATGGAGACGCCGAACTCGGGCCGCTGGTAGCCCAGTCGCTCCGGATTGTCGGTGAACGGGATCTGGTAGAAGTGGAACATCAGGTCCGGCCCCGCGTGCCCGGGGTCGCGGCGCACGAACAGACCGGCGTCGGAGTCCATCGCGGAGTTCTCCGGAATGGGTCCGTGCGTCTCCCAGACGATCACCGACTCGGGGTGGTCGAGCAGGTTCTCACCGACGCCGGGCAGGTCGTGCACCACGGGGATGCCGAGCGCCTCCAGGTCCCCCCGCGGCCCGATGCCCGAGTGCAGCAGCAGCCGGGGCGAGTCGACGGCACCGGCGCACACCACGACCTCGTTGCGGGCGCGCACGAGGATCTCCTCGCCCTCCTTGGTGCGCACATGGACGCCCTCGGCGCGGGTGCCGTTCAGCCGGAGCTTGTACGCCCAGGTCTCCAGCATGATCGTGAGGTTGGCCCGCTCGTCCATGACCGGGTGCAGATACGCCACCGAGGCCGAGGAACGCTTGTTGTTCTCCGGGTGGTAGGCCAGGTCGAAGAAGCCGACGCCCTCGTTGAACGGCTTCTCGTTGAAGCCCTCGATGCGCGGCACGCCGAGCGCGGCCTGCGCGGCGTCCACGAAGTCACGGGCGATGGCGTTCCGGTCCTTCTCGTCGACCGGGACGATGTTGTTCTTCAGACGGGCGTAGTACGCCTCCATCTGCACCGCGCCCCAGCCCTGCGCCCCGGCCTGCTCCCACTCGTCCCAGTCGGACGGCAGCGGCTTGAACGCGATGAGCGTGTTGTGCGAGGAACAGCCGCCGAGGACGCGGGCGCGGCTGTGCCGGATGTGCGAGTTGCCGCGCGGCTGCTCGGTGGTCGGGTAGTCGTAGTCCAGCTCGCCACCGAGCAGGCCCATCCACCGGCGCAGCGTCAGCACGTCGTCCCGGCCGACGTCACTGGGTCCGCCCTCGATGACGGCGACCGTGACGTCCGGGTTCTCGGTGAGCCGGGAGGCGATCACCGAACCTGCGGTGCCGCCGCCGACGACGACGTAGTCGAACTCCCGCGTGTGCTCGGGCATGAACGGTTCTCCTTCGGGGACTTGGAAATCCGGATGGATACCTGGGTTGACTGGGTTGGCTGGTCGGGGCTGGTCGTGCAGATACGCAGGCCGCGGCAGGGGCGCCGCGTGCCGCCGCCGGCGATACGGCGCTAGGGATCCTTCAACAGCCAGCCCATGGCCGGGTGTTCACCGGACGAACGGCCTGCGGGGACGGGGCCGCGACGCAGCGGCATCCGCGGCGCGGCGCTCACCATGACCACCGGTCCGCGACACGGGACAGCGGCACGGCGTCCGCCGCAGCAGACGCGCATCGCCGCGGACCGTTCCGGCGCGCGACCGCCTCCTCGCGCGGCCCGCGACCCGGGCGGCGCCGGCCCGGGATCGCCGGCGCTCGCCGCGAACTCACCGGACTCGAGCTCACGGGACTCGAGCTCACGGCGCTCGTACTCACCGGACTCGAGGTCACCGGGCTGAAGGGCACCGGACTCAAGGGCACCGGACTCGAGGGCACCGGACTCGAGGGCACCGGGCTGAGGGGCACCGGGCTCGCGGTCCCGGGCCGCGCACCGCCGGCGAGGCACGCCAGGCACTCCCCCGGCGCTCCGCGCCGACCGCACGCCCGGCACTTCCCCGGCGCTCCGTGCCCCGGCCCTCGCCGCTCAGCCCGCGAACCAGCGCACCGGCTTGGGAGCCAGGTTCTGGTACACATGCTTGGTCTCGCGGTACTCGGCGAGCCCGGCCGGGCCCAGCTCGCGGCCCAAGCCGCTCTTGCCGAAGCCGCCCCACTCCGCCTGCGGGAGGTAGGGGTGGAAGTCGTTGATCCACACCGTGCCGTGCCGCAGCCGCCCGGCCACGCGCCGGGCGCGGCCCGGGTCGCTGGTCCACACCGCGCCGGCCAGGCCGTACTCGGTGTCGTTGGCGAGGGCGACCGCCTCGTCCTCGGTGCGGAAGGTCTCGACGGTGAGGACCGGTCCGAAGACCTCCTCCCGCACCACGCGCATCTCACGGTGGCAGCGGTCCAGCACGGTCGGCTCGTAGAAGTACCCGCTCGCCGGGCGTTCGGCGGACGGCTCGGGGCGCTTGCCACCGGTGCGCAGCACCGCGCCCTCGGACAGCGCGGAGGCCACGTACTCCTCCACCTTGGCGCGCTGCTGTTCGGAGACCAGCGGCCCGCACTCGACGCCCTCCTCGGTGCCGCGGCCGAGCCTGATCTTCCCGGCCCGCCGGGCGAGTTCGGTGACGAAGCGCTCGCGCACGGACTCCTCGACGATCAGCCGCGAGCCCGCCGAGCACACCTGGCCGCTGTGGATGAACGCGGCGTTGAGGGCCTGGTCGACGGCGGTGTCGAAGCCCTCCTCGGTGGCGCAGGCGTCGGCGAAGACGACGTTGGGGTTCTTGCCGCCCAGTTCGAGAGCGACCTTCTTCACGGTCGGCGCGGCCGCCTGAGCGACCTTGACGCCGCTGACCAGCCCGCCGGTGAAGGAGACCAGGTCGACGTCGGGGTGCTCGGCGAGCCGCGCGCCGACGGTGTGACCCGGCCCGGTGACGATGTTGGCGACCCCGGCCGGCAGTCCGGCCTCGATCAGCAGGTGGATGAGCGCGACGGTCGTCAGCGGGGTGATCTCACTGGGCTTGATGACGAAGGTGTTGCCCGCGGCCAGCGCCGGAGCGATCTTCCAACTGGCCTGGAGCAGCGGGTAGTTCCAGGGCGTGATCATCGCGCAGACGCCGACCGGCTCGTGCACGACGACGCTGTGGATGTCGCTCGACCCCGCGTCGACGACCCGGCCGGGCGCCTCCGCCGCGATCAGGTCGGCGAAGTAGCGGAAGGCGTCGGCGACACAGTCGATGTCGATGCGCCCCTCTTCGACGGTCTTGCCGGCGTCCCGGCTCTCCAGCAGGCCCAGCTCCTCCCGGTCCCGCACGAGGAGATCGGCGACGCGGCGCAGCAGCGCGGCCCGCTCGGCGACGGGCGTGTGCGGCCACGGCCCCTCGTCGAAGGCCCGCCGCGCGGCGGCCACCGCCACATCGGTGTCCTTCTCGTCACCCTCCGCGACCACGGCGAACGGCTGCGCGTCCGCGGGGTCGAGGATCTCGCGGGTGGCCCCCGAGACGGCCGCTCGCCACTCGCCCCCCGCGTGGATGGTGTCGCGCGCCTGGGGTTGGGTACTGTCCGCCATGATCGGTTACTGCCTTCCGTTCCTGTTCAGCGCCCGTGGAGCACACAGGTGTTCACCTACGGGACCGGGTGCTTCTGCCCCCCGGCCCGGAATGCATGCGCAATTGACGCCGAACGTGCGCAGCGTCACGGAAGATTCGGACATTGCCCACTCAAACGCCCGCGCTGTAAGCGGGCGGTGACGAAGCGTGCCGCGGCCCGTGGCCCAGGGCCGTTCGTTGGGATGAGCCTGCGGGAATCGCGTTGGGATGAGCCTGCGGGAATCGCCGGCGCCTTGTCGGCACCAGACCCCGCGTCCGCAGGCTGATCCGAACGACAGGCCTGGCTCAGCCGCAGGTGGTGTACGGCGGGCAGAACACGCTCAGCGCCGTCCGCAGCAGCTCCCGCTCGTCCTCCCGGCCGTCGGCGTCGGCACCGTAGACGGCGACGGCGTACACCTTCCCGTCGGCGGCCTCGAAGCGCTGGTCGACGACGTGCCAGGTGCCGACATCGGGCTCGCCCTTGAACGAGTCGGCCAGGTACTCCAGCCGGGAGCCGGCGAAGTCGCCGTCGTCCAGGTTCTCCAGGGACAGCTCGGTGAACCCGGGTGCCTTGGCCACCCTGTCCGAGAGGAACTCCTCGTGCGAGGCCCGCCCGGACGGCTCCAGCACCTCGAAGACCTGGATGCGGCGGTCGCCGCCCGGGCTGCGGTAGTTCACCACGTCGAAGCCGTGCTTCGAGGGCACCGTGGCGCGGGTCCAGCCCGTGGGGCGGGCGATGGTGAAGCCCTCGGGGTCGGCGTACGACTCGTAACCGGCGGGCAGGTCCGCGTCGCCGCTGTCCAGGGCGGAGGACGATGCGGAGGGCGAATCGGCGGGTGTCGTCTGCTGCCCTCCGGAACCCTGCTCCGGGTTCTCGCCGGACGTGCCGGGTGTCTGGGAAGCGGTCGCGGCGACGGAGGCGTTGCCGCCGTCGGCGCCGTACCCGGCTCCGTCGCCGTTCTTGACGACCAGCGTGACGGCCAGCCCCACGATCACCCCGACCGCGGCGGCGCCGCCCACGACACCCCAGATCCGCCCGCTGTTCCGCCCGGACCGCACCGGCTCGGGTACGCCCAGTACGTGACCGGGCCCGAAGGACACCCCGGGAACCTGCCACGGCGGCGGAGTCGCAGCCGGGGGCGGAGGCGGCGCCGGAGCGACACCGGCACCCGGTCTCTGGATCCCAGTGAGGGTGGGCGCGTAGTGCGCGGGGTCGGGGAGCCCGGTTGGGGCGGGGCCGGGGTGCGCGGCCGGTTCGGGGCTGGGGAGCCCGGCCGGTGCCGGGTTGGGGAGTCCGGCCGCTGCGGGGTAGGGGTGGGCGGACGGGGCGGAGCCGGGAGCGCCCGCCGGGGACTGCTGATCACCGGCCTTCGAGAATCCCACCCCGCCGGGGGCATCCGCCGGGGTGCTACCCCCGGCATCCACGCGGTCGGCGCCGGCAGCATCCCCGCCGCCAGCACCCGCCGAGGCGCCACCACCGGCACCCGCCCGAGCAGCGCCGACGGCATCCGACAAGGCAGCACCAGCGGCGTCCGCCTGACCAGCGCCGGCAGCATCCCCGCCACCGGAATCCGCCGAGGCGCCACCAGCACCGGAATCAGCCGCGCCACCACCACCGGCGTCAGCCGTGCCGCCGCCGTCGCCCGCACGCTCCGCGCCCGCGGGCGCCGACGCGCCCGCGGCAGGCGGCCACTGGACCGGACCGGCGGCCCCGGCGCCGGAAGGGCGGCCCTCGCCGCCTCCCGTGTCACCTTCCCCTCGGGCCTCCTCCTCGGCGCCCGGCGTCGAGCCCTCCGCACCGCTCCCCCCGCCGGTCCCGGCCGGCTCGTCCCCGGCGTCCTCCCAGCGCTGGTTCTCCTCGTTCCAGTACAGCGGTCCGGTGCCCGTGCCCATCTGTCCCCCCTTGCCTCACTCACCTCACGGTGGTCTTCCCCCACCTCACATGCCGAGCAGCCCCGCCACGGTTCCCGCGGAGGCGAGCAGCGCGGTGAGGGCCTGGGCGTCCGCGAGGAGGTCCCGGAGTCTCTGCAGCCGGCTCGGGCCGGCCGCACCCGTGCGGTTGATCTCATCCTCCGTCTCGGCGAGCGCCGCGTCGAGTTCCGCGGTCCGATCGGTCTGCCGTACCCGGCCGCCGGCCAGATCCGCCCGCAGCTCACGCACGGCCCGCAGCAGCTCCTCGGCGGCCTCGTCGCGCGGTGCGGCCCCGCCGCCCTGCTGGTGGCTGACCGCGCGGGCGTGGCTGCCGATGGCGAAGGTGCTGCCCGAGACATCCCCGATCCGGACGGTCGGCTCCTCACTTGCCATGACTCGCGGTTCCCTTCTGCGGCCCGGGGCCGCCGCTGGTGGCGCTGGCGTGCTCGCCGATGGCGAAGGTGGACGACTCGACCCGGTCGATGTGCACGGCGCCGTTGCTGACGTTGACGATCTTCTGGACGAACTCGCCGGTCTCGTACCCGGCCTCGGCCAGGGCGAGCCGCACCCCTCGCCCGATGCGGTCCTGCACACCGCGCAGATACCGGGCCACGTCCATCTCCTGGAAGGTGGACCCCGTCTCGACCGCGGCCACCTCCCGCACGGAGAGGGCCGGCCCCTCCGGCAGTGCCCGGGCCTGATTGCCCATCAGCAGCTGCCATGCGTGACCCGCGCCCCGGGCGAGGGTGACCAGCGCCCGCCCGGCCGACCCGGGCACCAGCACCAGTGCGGCGACCGCCTTGCCGAAACCGCTGCTGGTGCGGAACCGGTGCGCCATGCGGTCCGCGTTCTTGAACTCGGGGTTCACCGGTGTCAGTACGTGCGGGGCGATCTCCAGCACCAGCATCCGGCCCTGGGTGTGGATGCGGACGTAGACGGTGACGACCAGCTCCTCCTCCCAGCCGCCGACCCGCACCCGCAGGAAGTGGCGCCGCTTCTCGCCGCCCTCCTCCACCGACCGCTGCCAGTGCTGCTCGAAGCTGTCGGGGTCGTAGGGCGCCTGGTCGCGCGAGGTCAGTCCCTCGACCGGCAGGAAGACGCACTCGGCGATCTCCAGCCGCCGCAGCCGGTCGCGTACGGCCGTGCCCGCGTGGGGGGCGGGGATGCGCAGCTGTTCGAGCATGGGCCGGATCCGCTCGAGGATCGCCCGGTTGTTGATCGGCTGCTGCTTCTTCGCCGCGTCCGGCCGGAGTTCGACCGTGAGCACCCAGGTGTCGTAAGGCTCTCCCGCCCCGCGGAACGGACCGGCCTCGTCGTACATGATCAGCGGGGCGTGCTGCTCCCGCCGGATGAGGTTCTTCAGCCGCCGGAAGCGCGCGCCTTCCCCGTGCTCCGCGGGGTCGTTCGCCACGTCCGGGAACCGCTGCGGGGAGAGCTCCGCGGAGAGCACCCGGGCGAACTGCCCGCGCCGTGCCGCCTCGCAGAGCGCGATGAGCGCGAAGACGGCGAGGGCGAGCCAGCCGTGCCACGCCTCCACCTCGTCGCCGCCCAGGCCGGAGAACGAGGCCAGGGCGTCCCCCGCGTCGGACGCCGTGGGCACGGAGTCGTCGGACTCCCCGGGACCATAGGGGTTGTACGGGGCGTACGGGTCGTACGCCGGGCCGGAGTCGCCGGAGTCGCCGGAGTTGCCGGAGTTGTCTTGGAGGTCGGCACCGGCAGCCACGTTCCCGACGAGGAACAACCCGAAGGCGAACATCAGGCGGCCGCACCAGCGGACGAGGAACGCGCCGATCATCCGGAGCACCAGCGGGCCGGGGGCGCGGTCGCGGATCCAGGGAGCGAGGGCGATGAGCAGGCTGGGCCAGAGCAGACCGAACAGCAGCCAGCCGCTCAGCGGCAGGCCGACCACCCATAACCCGAGGATCGCGGCGGCCCACAGCAGTTCGAGGTGCCGGGCGCGCAGTGCGTGCGCCAGGACGCGGGCGGCGTCGAAGCCGAGCGAGGGCGCCACGAACCGCTGCTGGTTCACATACAGCTCGTCGATCACCCGGTCGCGGTAGGCGGGGTTCAGGTACGTCCCCGCGCACAGCAGCCGGGTCGCCTCGCTGGCGTGCGGCGGGTCGGGCGGAAGGTCGGGAGGCTGCGGGAGGTCAGCAGAGTGCTGGTTGTCGGCGTGGTGCGGTTGCTGCGGCACGAATCCGGTGCTCACTCCGGGTCCCCCGATGCGCGAGTGTCGTAGGCGACGGACGGTCTGAAGGGGCATCAGCATAGAGGAGCCGCGAGAGTACCGGGATCCACAATGTCAAGGCCTCACCTATGTGAGGTGCGTCAATCTTTGGCCATGGATCGTGTCACCCCGGCCACCGTCCGCCGACCCTTGCCCGAGTCCCAGGAGTCGCAACGACTGAAAACGAATGAGAACCAATGAAAACGAATGAAAGTGAGTGAAAGTGAGTGAAAACAAATGAAAACGACTGAAGGGGCCCCGGCCGCCATGTGCGGCAACGGGGCCCCTTCAGAACTGTGCTTCGGTGGGCGGCAGCTCAGTAGCGCGGCCGCCTGAACCACTCGGCGCTGGCGCGCTTCGAGGCGAAGACGATCAGCAGGATCGCCACCACCATGATGATGAGGCCGAGGCCGAAGGCGGCGAGGGTGAAGATGCCGGTGACGATGGCGAACGAGCCGTAGACGATCGAGCAGACGCGGACGCCGTTGCCGCCCTTGCCGTACTGCAGCAGCAGCACCAGGCCGAGCACCGCGAACACCGCCGCCAGGCCCGTGAGGAACACCACGACGCCCTTGCCGACGTCGGCGAACTGCTGGAGGTCGGAGTCGCTCGATATGCCGGCCTCGGCCATCGTCTCGTCCCACTTGGACAGCTGGTAGCCGTACAGCACCGCGATGAGGAGATGGGCCGCGGCCACGATCGCGAGCATGATCCGCGCGGCGCGCGTGATGCCCGGCATCTGCGTGGGGGCGTAACCGCCGCCGTAGGGCTGCTGCACCGGCGGAGCGGCGGGGTAGCCGTAACCGGGCTGACCGGGCTGTGCGGGCTGGCCGGGCTGCTGCGGCGGCTGCCCGTAGGGGTTGTTCGGGTCGCCGAAACTCATGGCGGATGTTCCTCCGTTGCGCTCACGTGCGGGGACGGCGCGAGCCATGGCTCGGAGGAAGCTACAGATGCGGTACGTCCCCCCGTGCTGCCCGCGACACTGCGCGAATCATCGTTCTTGACCGGTCTCTTACTTGTCCAGTCACATTCCGCATGTGTTGTGCAAGTGCAACATCACTGATCTTGGACGGATACGGGAGGAACGTGATCGCCGCCGCAGTCGTGGACATCACGGCCCCTCCTGACGCGGGCTGATTGGAACCAGGCCCCGGTCATCCGGGAGGATGGGGCCATGACCGCCCAGATTCTCGATGGCAAGGCCACCGCAGCCGCGATCAAGTCCGATCTGACCGCCCGCGTGGCGGCGCTGAAGGAGAAGGGCATCACGCCCGGCCTCGGCACGATCCTCGTCGGGGACGACCCCGGCAGCCAGAAGTACGTCGCCGGCAAGCACCGCGACTGCGCCCAGGTCGGCATCGCCTCCATCCAGCGTGAGCTGCCCGCCACGGCCACGCAGGAGGAGATCGAGGCGGTTGTGCGGGAGCTCAACGAGGACCCCGCCTGCACCGGTTACATCGTCCAGCTGCCGCTGCCGAAGGGCATCGACGAGAACCGGATCCTCGAACTGATGGACCCGGACAAGGACGCCGACGGGCTGCACCCCATGAACCTGGGCCGGCTGGTGCTCAACGAGCCCGCACCCCTGCCCTGCACCCCGAACGGCGTGCTGACCCTGCTGCGCCGCTACGGCGTCGAGATCAAGGGCGCCGAGGTCGTGGTCGTCGGCCGCGGGGTGACCATCGGCCGCCCGATGCCGCTGCTGCTGACCCGGCGCAGCGAGAACGCCACCGTGACCCAGTGCCACACCGGCACCCGCGACCTGTCCGCCCACCTCCGGCGCGCGGACATCATCATCGCCGCGGCGGGCAGCGCCCACCTCATCCGGCCCGAGGACGTCAAGCCCGGTGCGGCCGTGCTGGACGTCGGTGTCTCCCGCAGCGCCGACGGCAAGATCGTGGGCGACGTCCACCCCGACGTGGCCGAGGTGGCCGGCTGGATCTCCCCCAACCCGGGCGGTGTCGGCCCGATGACCCGGGCCCAGCTGCTCGTCAACGTGGTCGAGGCGGCGGAGCGCAGTGCCGGCTGACCAGGACACCCCGCGCACCGGGGAGACCCCCACGCGGACCGCGAACGCGCCCCGCTCCGAGGGCGGCGCGAGGCGGCGCGCGGACGAGACACGTACCGAGGGCGGCGTGACGCAGCCCGAGGGCGAGGCCCGCTCCGAAGGCGAGCCTCGTGCCGAGGGCGACCGGGGCCGCGAGGCCGACGGAAAGCAGTCCCAGGAGGCGCCCCGCCCCGAAGCCGACGGAAAGCAGTCCCGGGACGAGCCCCGCACCGGGACCGGCGGGAAGACGGCCGAGGGCGAGACGCGCCCGGAGGAGGACGGCATCACCGTCCGCGACCCCGTCAGCGCGCCCGGCGCCGAGGGCACGCCGCGGCGCACCACGCGCCGCTTCCCGCTGTTCACCCGGGACACCGCACGCCCCGAGGGCGGCGGCCGGGCGGCGCCGGGTGACGCACCGGCGCCCGCCCGGCAGTGGCCGATCCTGGCGGTGCTGCTCACGGTGGGGCTCGGTCTGCTGCTGACCGCGCTGGACGCGTTCCGCTGGGGCACGCTGCTGGTCGGTGCCGCCCTGGTGGCCGGTGCGGTGCTGCGCTGGCTGGTGCCGGACGTGGGCATGCTCGCCGTGCGCTCCCGCTTCACGGACATCCTGACGTACGGCGTCCTGGGGACGGCGATCGTGCTGCTCGCGCTGATGATGCAGCCGGATCCGTGGCTGGAGCTGCCGTTCCTGAAGGACATGCTGCACTTCACGGTCAGCAACTGACCCGGCACCTGGCGGTCAGTCACTGACGGGAGCGGCATCCGACGACGAAGGCGGCGGCCCGTCCTCACCCCCGTGAAAGGACGGGCCGCCGCCGGAAACAACCCTCCCGCGCGGCGAAGTGCCTGTTCAACGGCTGTCCGGCTGCTGTGGCACGGAAGTGACCGTTCCGGTACGTCCCCCGGAATCCGCGGACAGACCCAAGATCTTCGTCACGCGGGATGAGTGGGACGACCGTGTTCTTACGTGTTCGTACATGTGGTTGCCGTGTGTCGATGTATTGACAAGTTCGCGAATTTGCCCCGAAGCCGCCCGACGGCGGAGCTAGCGTGGACATTCGGGATGGTCCGTGACGTCCCGCGCAGATGCGCCGGGTTGGGTTCGGTGGAGGGGGAGAGCGGTGGGACACTGGTGTCCACGCGAGAGGGCGCGCGAAGGCGCACGCCCGTAGCCCTGACGCTCCCGTGCGCCCCCACCCCGGGAACTGAGATCCTTACTGGCGGCATCCCTGTGGGTAACCAGAACGAGGACTCGGCCAAGGGCACCATGCGCGAGGAACGAAACAGCACGAACCGGGGGGAAGAGGGGGGAAGCAATGCCTCGTTGGAAGGCCTTGCCGGATGAGCTCGATCCGCAGATCAGAGAGTTCACGAGCCAGCTCAGGCGGGTCGTGGACCGCAGTGGCCTGAGCATCGCGTCCGTGTCGGACCGCACGGGCTACAGCAAGACGTCCTGGGAGCGGTATCTCAACGGACGGCTGCTCGCGCCGAAGGGCGCGATCGTGGCCCTGGCCGAGGTCACCGGCACGAACCCGGTGCATCTGACGACCATGTGGGAGCTCGCCGAGCGCGCCTGGAGCCGCTCGGAGATGCGCCACGACATGACCATGGAGGCGATCCGGATCTCGCAGGCGCGTGCCGCGCTCAGCGAGCTGGCCCCGCCGCCGAGCGGGGGCAAGCCGCGCAAGAGCTCCGGGTCCCGCGCGGGCGTCGCCGGACCGGCCGGCGAGGCGCCGAGCGTCCCGGCGCAGCCCGGCGCCACGGACGTCGGCGGCTCCGGGGGCAACTCCTGGGGTGTCTCCGGCGGTTACCCGGGCACCTCCGCCCCGGCCGGCGGCCCGCAGCGGCCCGACGGCCGCGGGCCCGCCGTGCCGCCCCGCTCGGGCGGGCAGAGCCGCTCCGGCCGTGGCCAGGGCAAGCGGCGCACCGGGACCTTCCTCGCCGGTGCCGTGGGCGTGCTGGTGGTGATCGCCGCCGCGTTCTACGTGACCGAGACCGGCGACCAGAAGAACACGGGCGGCGACCCGACCCCGTCGCCCACCGTCACCACCGAGGCCAACCTGCCCGCCGGCGTCAAGTGCAGCGGCGACAGCTGCACCGGCAAGGACGCCGAGGCCATGGGCTGCAGCGGCGACCTGGTGACCACCGCGCAGACCGCGACCGTCGGCACCACCACCGTCGAGGTCCGCTACAGCGAGACCTGCGGCGCCGCCTGGGGCCGCATCACCCAGGCCACGACCGGCGACAAGGTCGAGATCACCGCGGGCAAGGCGAAGCAGAGCGACACCATCACCGAGGCCGGTGACACGGTGACGTACACGGCGATGGTGGCGGTGAAGGACGAGGCCGAGGCCAAGGCCTGCGCGGTGCTTGCCTCCGGTGAGAAGGGCTGCACGGACGGGCAGTGAGGGCTGCCCGGACGGGCGGCGATCAGGCGGGCCCGCGGCGCCGGTAACGGCCGCACCCGCCCTGTTCCCGTGCCCGGGTGCCGGTCCCGGTCCGGGTCCCGCGGCCGTACGCCGACGTGCTGCCGTGGGAATCCGCCGGGTCGGATCCTTACAGGATCGGTGAGGACAGGCATGGCCCGCCGCAGGGCGGGCACGCGAACAGTACCCCCCACGGGAGTCCGGCACGGTCGGTCCCCGACGGCGGCCGCTGGTCCCCCTCTCCCGGACGGGCGGCCGCCCCTTCGTGCGCCCGGCCGGGTAGCACCGCGTCACTCTGTGGGGCGGGCCACAGGGAGCCCCGACATCCGCCGTCCCGGATGCGCGATAGCCTGACCGCTGGATGGATCTCTTGATACCAAGAGATCGATCAAACGTAGCGGGGCAGGGACGCCCCACCGCCAGCTGTCATACGGAGAACGCCATGACCCGCACTCCCGTGAACGTCACCGTCACCGGCGCGGCCGGCCAGATCGGTTACGCCCTGCTCTTCCGCATCGCCTCCGGCCAGCTGCTCGGCGCGGACGTGCCGGTCAAGCTCCGTCTGCTGGAGATCACCCCGGCGCTGAAGGCGGCCGAGGGCACGGCCATGGAGCTGGACGACTGCGCGTTCCCGCTGCTCCAGGGCATCGACATCACCGACGACCCGAACGTCGCCTTCGACGGTGCCAACGTGGCCCTGCTGGTCGGCGCCCGCCCGCGCACCAAGGGCATGGAGCGCGGCGACCTCCTCGAGGCCAACGGCGGCATCTTCAAGCCGCAGGGCAAGGCCATCAACGACCACGCCGCGGACGACGTCCGCGTCCTGGTGGTCGGCAACCCGGCCAACACCAACGCGCTGATCGCCCAGGCCGCCGCGCCGGACGTACCGGCCGAGCGGTTCACCGCGATGACCCGCCTCGACCACAACCGCGCCCTGACCCAGCTGTCGAAGAAGACCGGCGTCCCGGTCTCCGAGATCAAGAAGCTGACGATCTGGGGCAACCACTCCGCCACCCAGTACCCGGACATCTTCCACGCCACGGTCGCCGGCAAGAACGCCGCCGAGGTCGTCAACGACGAGAAGTGGCTGGCCGAGGAGTTCATCCCGACCGTCGCCAAGCGCGGCGCCGCGATCATCGAGGCCCGGGGCGCGTCCTCGGCCGCCTCCGCCGCCAACGCCGCGCTCGACCACATCTACTCCTGGGTCAACGGCACGCCCGAGGGCGACTGGGTGTCCATGGGCATCCCGTCGGACGGCTCCTACGGCGTCCCGGAGGGCCTGATCTCGTCCTTCCCGGTCACCTGCAAGGACGGCAAGTACGAGATCGTCCAGGGCCTGGAGATCAACGACTTCTCGCGGGCCCGCATCGACGCCTCCGTCAAGGAGCTCGAGGAGGAGCGCGAGGCGGTCCGCAGCCTGGGCCTCATCTGATCCGGATTTGATAGGGGATCAGGTTCAGGTCCGTATCTGATCCGCTGCCAGATCCGACGCGCTTTCGGAACGGGCCCCGTACCGGCTTGACCGGTGCGGGGCCCGTCGCGTTGCCGTGCGGCCCGTCGCGTTGCCGTGCGG
>NZ_BAAAIZ010000016.1:0-31851 GCF_039526425.1 Streptomyces thermospinosisporus | reverse complement strand
GGCCGGGGCTGCGGCGCGGGACCGCCCGGCCTGCCCGCGGGGAGCCCGCGGGACTCCACCTCGTGCTCGAAGAGGTCGTCGAGGACTTCACTCCCGCCGGGGGCCGGACCGCCGGGGGCCGGGGGCGGTGAACCGGACGCGGCCACAGGCATCGGGGGCGGTGGGGGCGTCGGAGGCCCGGCCGCCGCGCTTGCCGCCGTGTCCATCGTGCCCGCCGCCATATCCACGGCGCCCACCGCCGTACCGCCCGCGGCCAGGCCGTCCACGGCCCGGGCGGCGGGGCGGGGCCCCGCCGCGTCGTACCCGGCGAACAGATCGGCCAGGCCCGCCGGGGGCTCGCGCCAGCCGGACGGGGCCGGGGCCGGCTGGCTCCGCCCGATGCGGACCGACCGCAGCCGCGGCAGGTCGGTGCGGCGCCGCAAGTCGGCGGTGGCGAAGGCGATGCGCACACCGGTCCAGTCCTCGCCCGTGCGCTGGGCGACCGAGGCACGCAGCACCAGACGGGCCTCCCCGTCGCCCCGGCGGTGCGTCAGCCGGTAGGCGGGCACCCAGAGCGCGCCGGGCACCCCGTACTCGAGCTCGATCTCCACCTCGGCGGCGTCGTCAGTGCCGTCGGTGTTGTCGGTGTCGTCGGCGTCGCCGGCGCCGGCCGCGCCTTCGAGGGTCAGCACCGCGCACACAGCGGTCTCCACATGCGCCGCCGGAGCGTCGTTCGAGGCGCGGGCGTGGCGGTCCACGGCGATCGCGAGCTCGTGCTCGACCCGGCGCAGCTCCTCCTCCAGCTCGACGAGCCGGGCGTGCAGCTTGGTCAGCCGCTCGTCGACGAAGCCGGCCAGCTCCAGCCAGGCGTCCACCGGAGTGCGCCGGTGCGTGTCGTCGTCCTTCCTGCGGGGCGGCGGCACCGGGCGCAGCGCCTCGACCTCCCCGATCCGTGCGAGCTGCCGGTCCCGCCGGTCCCGGGCCGCCGCATGCTCCTCGCGCAGCCGCTCCACCTCGCGATGCAGGGCGTCGGCCGTGTCCGTACCGAGCGGCTCGGCCTCGACCTCCACCCGGGCCTGGGTGACGCGCACCCCGGCGCCCCCCACCACGCGCGCCCGCAGCGAATCGGGGTCGAGGGAGCGCGGCAGACCCCGCACCCGCACCCGCCCGCCGGCCGGCACCCGGCCCCGTGCCCGGCGGCGGCACAGGGCGCCCTGCGCGTACACCACCACCGAGTCGAGCACGGATCCCCACGCCCCGCCGCCTGCCTCAACTGCCATGCCGTTCCCCGCCCGAGCCGTCTCGCATGCCGAAGGCAGCCTACGCCGCACGCGCCGGACACCGCCGGGGAGCGTCGCGGTCCCGGCGGCTCAGCACACCTGGCCGCGGGCACCGGTCCGGCACCGGGCCGCACCGCCCGGCGTCCGGCCGGCTCCGCACGGGCGGCACCGGGCCGCGCCGCCCGGAGCGCGTGTTGCCGGGTCTCCCGGCGGGTCCCCTCGCCGCGGGACCGCGGGTGCCGCATCGTGGACGGCAGCGGCCGCCGCGCCGGAGACGGCCGTACCTGCCTGGTGCGCTGCAGCTGAGGCGCCCGTGAGGTAGGCAGGTAGAGGGAGTGAGTGCGATGAGCCGAGCGGAGCAGCCCTCCGGGCGGGCGGGCGCGGAGGACGGGGCTGCGGGTCCGAGCGGCCTGATGGATCTGCTGGGCGTGGCCGCGGTGCTCGTCGAGCCCGACGGCCGGATCGACATGTGGAGCCCGCAGGCGGAGGAACTGTTCGGCTACACCCGTGCCGAGGCCGTGGGGGAGTACGCCGCGCCCCTGCTGCTGCACCCGGAGCACCGCCAGTTTGGGCTGCGGCTGTTCGCCGAGGTGATGGTGACCGGCCGGGGCTGGGCCGGGGCCATGCCGGTCCGGCACAAGGACGGCAGCACCCGCATGATCGAACTGCGCACCATGCGCCTCACCGACAGCGACGGCGCGCACTTCGCCCTGGGACTGGCCACCGACCGGTCCACCGTGCGGCAGATGGAACGCAAGCTCGCCCTGTCCGAGAGGCTGGTCGCCCAGGCCCCCATCGGGCTGTCCGTCCTCGACACCGATCTGCGCTACCTGGCCGTCAATCCGGCGCTCGCGGCCATGGACGGCGTTCCCGTCGCCGGCCACCTGGGCCGGCGGTTCCGCGACGTGCTGCCCGCCGAGCCGTACGCGGGCGTGGAGGCCGCGATGCGGCGGGTGCTGGAGGGCGGGGCCCCGGTGGTGGACCAGCAGGTGGTGGGCCCCACCGGCACCGACCGGGACGAGGAACGGGCCTGGAACATGTCGCTGTACCGGCTGGAGGACCACCGCGGCCATGTGCTGGGCATCGCCAATGTCGTCGTCGATGTCACCGACCAGTTCCGGGCCGCCCGGCGGGCCGACCGCGCCCAGCAGCGGCTGCGCCTGGTGGCCAGCGGCTCCTCCCGCATCGGCACCACGCTGGAGGTGGAGCGCACCGCGCAGGAGCTGGCCGACGTCGTGGTCCCGGACCTGGCGGACATGGTCGCGGTGGACCTGCTCGACTCCGTCCTGCAGACCGGCCGCACCGGCCTCGGCGAGGGCCCGCCGCTGTTCCGCGCGCTCGCGGTGAAGACCGCCTACCCCACCGACGCCGCCCAGGCCATCGTCCCGCCGGGTCACCTGACCACGTACCACGCCGATCACCCTGCCGCCCGCTGCATCCGCACCCGCAGCCCCCAGCTGATCACCCATGTCAAGGGCGACTTCGGCAGGATCGCCGCCGACCCCGCGGCCGCCCGGCTGCTCGAACGGGCCGGGGTGCACACCGACATGGCCGTCCCGCTCATCGCCCGCGGCGAGATCATCGGCGTGATGGCGCTGGCCCGCGCCCGCAACCCCGTGCCGTTCGACGACGACGACGTCGCCCTCGCCCTCGAACTCGCCTCGTCCGCCGCGCTGAGCATGGACAACGCCGTGCTGCACCAGCACATCCGCAGCACCGCCGAGACCCTGCAGCGCAGCCTGCTGCCCCGGCTCGAGCCCCGCCACCCCGGACTGCAGATCGCCGCCCGCTACCGGCCCGCGCAGGCCTTCAGCGAGGTCGGCGGCGACTGGTACGACGCCATCCCCCTCGACGGCGACCGCACCGCGCTCACCGTGGGCGACGTGATGGGCAGCGGCATCCCGGCGGCCACCACCATGGGGCGGCTGCGGACCGCCACCTCCACCCTCGCCGACCTCGACCTCGGCCCCTCCCTGATCCTCACCCACCTCGACAAGATCGCCCGAAGCCTGGACCCGTACCTGGCCACCTGCCTGTACGCGGTCTACGACCCGCACACGCGCCGCCTGGTCGCGGCCTCCGCCGGACACCTGCCCCCGGTGTTCCTCAAGGCGGGCCGGCCACCCCGGCTGCTCGACCTGCGCGTCGGCACCCCGCTGGGCGTGGGCGGTGTCGCCTTCGAGACGACCACCCTCGACCTGCAGCCCGGTGACCAGCTGATCCTCTACACCGACGGGCTGGTCGAGACCCGCCACGACCCCATCGACGAACGCCTGAACTTCCTTCTGCGGCAGCTGTCACCGCCGTACGGCTCGGTGGAGGAGACCTGCGACCGGCTGCTCAGGCGCCTGCCGCACCCGGCCGGCCACGACGACGTGGCCCTGCTGGTCGCGGGCGCCCAGCCGCTGCAGGCCGACGGCACCGGCCCGTACGGCGCACGGTGACACCGGCGCCGCTCACGAGCCGGCGCCGCCCGGCGTCTGCGGCGCGGGCCGCCGCTCACGAGGTCGGCGACGCGGGCGGCGTGCGGCCCGCCAGCACGTCCTTCAGCCGCTCGGTGCCCTGCTGCACCGCGGCCTCCACGGAGTCCTTCTCGCCGCCGTTCAGTCCGCCCGCCGTGACGGTGATCGCGTCCGAACCGACGCGCACCACGCCGATGTCCAGGGTGAGCGTGGCCGGCGAGCCGTCGACCGTGCCCTGGACCGTCACCTCCAGACCCTGCCGCTCGTCGCCCTCGTCGGGCAGCTGGTACTCGACCACCTGCACGGTGCGCTCCTCGCCCCCAGACGCGCCGGCCGTGAACTGGTCGCACTTCTCCGGCAGGGACTCCAGCCAGTTCATCGAGTCGTCCAGTTCGGCCCGGTCGTAGGCGGACACCTGGTACAGCAGCCGCGAGTCGCCCTGGGTGAACCCGGTGAGCGCGGAGGCGCCGGACGGCTTGCCCAGCAACTCCTCGCTGTAGAGGCCGTCGAGCAGCCGCTGGCAGTCGGCGGCGTCCGTCTCGGCGGTGATGAAGTCGTCCACGTCCACGTCGCCGATGAGCAGGCTGTCGCGCCACTTCTCGGCGTCGTCCACCTGCGTCCAGTCGTCCTCGATGTCCGCCTCGGTGATCAGCGCCGCCCGCGCGCCCTCCTCGGTCAGGCCGCCGGCGGGCGTGGTGGTCTGCCGGGCGGCGGGAGCGGCGGCGCGGGACTCCTTCGGGGACGCGGTGACCTCGGCGGACCGGGTCTCCCCGTCCCCGCCGTCGCCGGAGCAGGCCGCGGTGGTCAGCAGGGCACCCGAGGCCGCCACGGCGGCGAGGACACGGACGGTGCGGGACGGACGGATCATGATGTGAAGCCTCCTGGCAGCACGGACGTCTGCCCCCAGCGCACCACCGGCCGCCCCGGCCGACCAGCGCGGTACGGCCGTCCGGGGGACAGGGTGTCTCAGCCCTTCCCGTCGCGCGCGGCCGGCGGCACGGCAGGCCCGAGGCGGCGTCTGAGGAACGGCTCCTGGGAGAGCACGGCCCCCACGGTGAGGGCGACGGCGACCGCCACCGCCATCACGATCAGCCAGGACAGCAGCACGAACACCGAACCGGCCGGACCGTACTCGGCGAGCGTCCGGTTCAGCGCCCGCGGCATGTAGAAGTGCGCCGTCACCGACAGGCCCTCGACCGCGAGCGCCGTGAGCACGGCTCCCGGCAGCAGCGGCCCCCAGCGCACCGCGCCGCCCAGCAGCAGATGCTGGGTCCACCACCACATCACCGTCTGCATGACGAAGATGACGGCGACCGCGACGACGGCGAGTACCACCCCCGCGTCGCTCACACTGTGCAGCCACCCCTGCAGCAGCAGGGCGCCCAGCCACAGCACGATCCACGCCACCCACCGCCACGGAGCGACCTTCGCCCGGGACCGGGGGAGCAGCCACACCCGCCGGCACAGCCGCTGCACGGCGCGGCTCACCGCGGTCGCCGACAGCAGCACCATCAGGCAGCCCACCAGCCCGGTGGCCTGCCTCAGATCGTCGCTCGGCGGCCTGAACGCCTGCTCCACCTGGGCCTTCGCCTCCCCGGTCAGCCCCAGGACGGCACTGACCGACGCGGCGATCTGCTCCTGCACCGCCTCGGGCGCGTAGGCGCTCAGCACGAACAGCAGGGGAACGGCGGTGAGGAAGCACTGGGCCGCGATACGGGTGGCGGAGTCGAAGATGTTCACCGCGACCATGCGGTCCACCAGCGCCGTGACGACCGGGAACCGCCGCTGCACCCGCTGATGCAGGGCCTTCTGCCAGGCCGTCAGCTTCCGCACCCGGGCACGCCAGCGGGCTCGGCTCAGCACGGGACACCACCGCCGAGGGTTGCCGACGCACCACCGTCGAGGGTTGCCGACGGCGCAGCGTCCCCGCCTGCCCTCGTCACCATCGGCCCGCTCCTTCCCACTCACAGACTGCGCGAACGGGCGGGCCACGGCACCCCAGGCGGCGGCGCGCACGGAGCGGCATCGAACGACACGGGCCGTGCCGGAGGACGAGATGCGGCGCCCTGCGGACGAGATGGCGTGCGCTGCGGACGAGATGGCGTGCGCTGCGGACGAGATGGCGTGCCCGGCGAACGAGATGCGTCCCCCGAGGGCCCTGCATAGGCTCGGTCCGTACGTGTCCGACGGGATGGCCCCGCCCATGGTCCTCGACCTGCTGCTCATCGCTCTCGCCATCACCCTCGACCCCCTGCCGCTCATGGCGTTCGTCCTGGGGCGCCATCGTCGCCAGCGCGGCCACGGTGGCACTCGGCCTGCTCGCCCTGCTGCTGAGCGATCTCACCAACAACCGGGCCCTGGGCCCCGTCGGTGCCATCGGCATCGTCTGCTCCGTGGTCAGCGCGCTCACCTTCCTGCCGGCCGCTCTGGTGCTGTGCGGCCGTGCCGCCTACTGGCCGGCCAAACCCCGGACCGGCGACGCACAGGGCGCCTCCGGCGGCATCTGGCGCCGGATCGCGCACCTCGTCGACAACGCCCCGCGCAAGGTCTGGGCGGTCTCCCTGACCGCCCTGCTGGCCTGCGCCGCCCTGGCACCGGCCCTCACCTCCAAGGGCGTGCCGCTGGACGAGACCTTCGTGGACGACGCCCCGTCCGTCACCGCCCAGCGGGCCCTCAGCGAGCACTTCCCGGGCGGCTCCGGAAACCCGGCGGTGATCATCACCGACGCCGGCCCGCTGGAGAAGGTGGTCGCGGCGGCCCGCGACACCGAAGGAGTCGCCTCGGCCGCGCCCGTGAGCCGCTCCGGCCGCCCCGGAGGGGAGCCGTACGTCGTCGACGGACGCGCCCGCGTGGACGTCACGCTCGCCTCCGCCGCCGACAGCGACGAGGCCAGGGAGACGATCGCCCGGCTGCGCGACGCCGTCGGCTCGGTGCAGGGCGCGGACGCCCTCGTCGGCGGCTACACCGCCCAGCAGTACGACACCCTGCGCACCGCCGAACGGGACCGCACGCTGATCGTCCCCGTGGTCCTCGCGGTGATCTTCCTCGTCCTGGTGGGTTTGCTGCGCTCCCTGCTGACGCCTGCCTTGCTGGTGGCCACCGTGGCGCTCAACTTCCTCGCCACCCTCGGCATCGCCTCCCTGGTGTTCACCCGCGTCTTCGGCTTCACCGGGACCGACCCCTCGGTGCCGCTGTACGGCTTCGTCTTCCTCGTGGCGCTCGGCGTCGACTACAACATCTTCCTGATGTCCCGGGTACGGGAGGAGTCGCTGCGCCACGGCGTGCGCGAGGGCATGCTGCGCGGACTGGTCACCACGGGCGGCGTGATCACCTCCGCCGGAGTGGTGCTCGCCGCGACCTTCGCCGCGCTCAGCGTCATCCCGCTCGCCTTCCTGGTGCAGATCGCCTTCATCGTGGCGTTCGGCGTCCTGCTGGACACGCTGGTGGTCCGCTCCCTGCTGGTCCCCGCCCTGGTGCGGGACATCGGCGCCAAGGCGTGGTGGCCGGGCCGGCTCAGCAGGAAGCCCTAGCTAGGGCCGTTCGTCTGGATCAGGCTGCGGAGCATCGGCAACTGACGACAACGCGGCAGATGCGCGTGCCAGACCCCGCGTCTGCGGGCTGATCCAAACGAACGGCCCCAGCGGCCGCGGCCCTCATGTCCGCCCCCGGCACGGCACGTTCCGTTGCCGGGGGCGGACTCGCGTGGCGGGCGCACCTGCACGGTGACAGCATGGAAGTGGTGCACCGTGCCGCTCCGCACCCTCGTGAGGAGGGCTGGACATGACCCAACGTCTGGTCGTCTGCTGTGACGGCACCTGGAACTTCGCGGACCAGCCCAGCAAGACCAATGTCGCCAAGGTCGCCCTGGCGGTGAGCCGGGGAACCGTCGCCGGCAAGGAACAGCGCGTCCACTACCACAGCGGCGTCGGCACCCGGCGGCTCGAGCGGCTGCGGGGCGGGGCGTTCGGCGTGGGCCTCTCACGCAACGTCGCCGCCGCCTACCGGTTCCTCGTCGAGGCCTACGAGCCCGGCGACGAGCTGTTCCTCTTCGGCTTCAGCCGGGGCGCGTTCACCGCCCGCAGCCTCTCCGGGCTGCTACGGCACTGCGGTGTACTGCGCCGCGGCCACGCCGACCGCGTCCCGGAGGCCTGGGCGCTGTACCGGGACCGCATCGAGAAGCCCAACGGCGCGGCGGCCACGCTGTTCCGCCGCTCCTACGCCTACGAGACGGACATCCGGTTCATCGGGGTGTGGGACACGGTCGGCGCCCTCGGCATCCCGGTCCCGGACGCGACATGGCTGCGGCCCGCGGTGGACCGTTTCAACCGCCGATGGGCCTTCCACAACACGGAGTTGAGCAGCTGGATCCAGGGCGCCTTCCACGCCCTCGCCATCGATGAGCAGCGCTCGGCCTTCCGGCCGGCCCTCTGGCACCAGCAGTCCGGCGCTGCCGGGCAGGGCCAGGAACTGAAACAGGTCTGGTTCGCCGGGGCGCACTCCGATACCGGCGGCGGATACAAGGAGACCGGCCTCTCCGACATCGCCTTGCTGTGGATGGTCGATCAGGCCCGCCGGTACGGCCTCGAATTCGACACCGACGTGCTCAGCGATGCCGGACCGAAGGTGATGAGGCCTCAGGAGAGCATCGACTTCCAGGTACGGCCGGACAGCGCCGGCCCGCTGCACTCCTCACGCACCGGCATCTACCGGCTGTCCAGGCCGCTGCACCGGCCGCTGGGCGCGGCGGTGAACGACGAGGGCGAGCCGGACGGGAACGAGTTCCTCGCGGTGCCCGCCAAGGAGCGCTACGACCGCGACGCGGGCTACCGGCCGCCGGAGCTGGAGCGGTACCTCACCGCGCAGGACCGGCTGCGGCTGGAGCCGGTGCTGCTGCCCGGCCTCGCCCATGGCCTGCCACCCATCCCGCCCACGGCACCCGCCGACGCACCCGAGGGACGGCTCCACAAGTCGCCGTGACCACAGGTCGCCGTCGTCCGACGGCTCTTGCCGGGGGTCACGTGTTCTGAGGGCAGACCCGGCCCACCGGCTCCCAGTGCAGACCCCGGCGCTCGTCCTCGCTCAGATCGCGGCCCAGCACCTGGCACAGATGACGCTTCCACAGCGCCGGGCCGAGCCGGAACACCTCCATGCCCTCCGGCGTTCCGCGCAGCACCGTCCGGCCGTCCGGCGAGATCGCGTGGAAGGACTGCTCCTCCAGGAAGTCGTAGGCGTCGATGCGGCCGGGGTCCTCGAAGTGGAGGAAGCGGACGGCGGTGCCGTTGGCGACCACGAACGCGGACCTGCCGACCGGCCTCAGCTGCGACTCGTCGCCCCGCATGGCGGGCCCGAGCGGTCCGAGAACCCGTCGGGCGGTCCCGCCGGTCACCGACCAGCCCTCCAGCAGCCCGCCCATGGTGGCGACCAGCGCGTGCCGCCCGTCCTCGGTGAATCCTCCGGCGACGAAGCCGTCGCCGAAGCGCAGACGCACCGCCTCGTTCTCCTTGCCGGTGCGGCGGTCGACGGCGTGGACGGTGGGCCGGCCGCGCACATTGACGAGCAGATACCCGGGCTCGGGGTTGCCGCGGACGAAGAACTCGGCCGACGGCCGGTCGGCGTGATCTCGTCCGGAGCGCTCGCCAGGTCCCGGAACCGCCCCACGAAGCTCTCGGCCACCGGCCGCACGGTGTCCGGCATCTGCCCGAAGGACCGCTCGGCCCGCGCCACGGAACGGCCCCCTCGGCCCACCCGGACCAAGGCCTCGTCGACTTCCCGGATCTGCACCCGGACCGCCTCGCCGCTGCCGTCGTCCAGGGGCACCTCGACCGTGTGGACCGGCCGATCGCTCATCGCTGCCTCCGATGTGGGGGAAGCCAAGATCGTAGGGAGGCGCATCCACCGTCCGAGCCGGGTTCGGGGGCGGATCACCCCTGCGGGTGGCTGCGGGCGGGTGGTGCTCCGCACCCTGTGATAGAGGCCGCTGCTGGAACGAGACGGTTCGTCTTGCTATGGTGGCGGCATGGCTTTCCTCTTCTTCTTCGTCTGATCCCGGGCACGGCCGATGCCGCCGTCCTGCCTGCCCGCAGACCCTTCGCACACCCAGGGAAAGTCATATGCGCGACCGCGCCCGTACTCCTGCCCCCACCGCTGCCCGCCCCACCGTCACCGCCGCCCCGGCCGCCGTGGCGCAGCTGTCCGTCAAGGACGTCACCAAGACCTACGGCACCCACACCGTCCTCGACCAGGTCACCTTCACCGTGCGCCCCGGCGAGAAGGCGGCCGTCGTCGGAGAGAACGGATCCGGCAAGTCCACCCTGCTGCGGCTGCTCGCCGGGGCCGAGGCGCCGGACGCCGGAGAGATCACCGTCAGCTTCCCCGGAGGTACCGGACACCTCGCCCAGACCCTCGACCTCGACCCGTCCTGCACCGTGCAGGACGCCGTCGACCTCGCCCTGTCCGACCTGCGGGACCTGGAACGCCGGCTCCGTGCCGCCGAGCAGTCCCTCGCCGATGCCACCGACGGGCAGCTCGCCGCCTACGGCGACCTGCTGAGCGCCTACGAGGAGCGCGGCGGCTACGAGGCCGACGCCCGGGTGGACGCCGCCCTGCACGGGCTCGGGCTCGCCCGGATCACGCGTGACCGCCTGCTCGGCACGCTCTCCGGCGGTGAGCAGTCGCGGCTCGCCCTCGCCTGCGTGCTGGCCGCAGCCCCCGAACTGCTGCTCCTGGACGAGCCGACCAACCACCTCGACGCGGCGGCCGTGCACTGGCTGGAGGAGCGTCTGCGCGCCCACCGCGGCACCGTCGTCGCCGTCACCCACGACCGCGGCTTCCTGGAGCGCATCGCCACCACCATCCTCGAGGTCGACCGCGACGAGCGCACCGTGCACCGGTACGGCGACGGCTGGGCGGGCTACCGCGCCGCCAAGGCCGCCGCCCGCCGCCGCGCCGAACAGCGGTACGCGGACTGGGCCGAGGAGGTCGAGCGGATGGAGGAGCTGCTGGAAGCCGCCGGGCGGCGCCTGGCCACCACCGGCCGCGATCCGAAGCAGGGGTTCGGCAAGCACCGCCGCTCCAGCGAGGCCAAGCTCGGCGGACAGGTGCGCGCGGTGCGGGAGCGCCTGGCCCAGCTGCGGCGCAACCCCGTGCCCGAGCCCCCGCAGCCGCTCCGCTTCACGGCGGCCCCGGCCTCCACCGGCGCCGCGGCTCAGGGCCCCCTCGCCGAACTGGAGGACGTACGCGTCGGCCAACGGCTGTGCCTGGACGGGCTCCTGACGATCCGGCCCGGACAACGGCTGCTCGTCACCGGCGAGAACGGCGCGGGCAAGACCACCCTGCTGCGCGTTCTCGCCGGGGACCTCGAACCGGACGCGGGGACGGTGCGCCGCACCGCCCGGATCGGCCACCTCGAGCAGGAGCTGCCCGCGCACTCCACCCGGCTGCCGCTGCTCGCCGCCTTCGCCGCCGGGCGGCCCGGGCTGCCGGACGAGTACGCCGAACAGCTGCTGTCCCTAGGGCTGTTCCGCGAGGAGGACCTGCACGTCCCCGTCGCCGCCCTCTCCGCGGGGCAGCAGCGGCGCCTGCAGATCGCGACCCTGGTCACCCGGCCCGCCGACCTCCTGGTCCTCGACGAGCCGACCAACCACATCGCACTGGACCTGGTCGAGGACCTCCAGGCCGCGCTCGCCGAGTACCCGGGCGCGGTCGTCGCGGTCTCCCACGACCGGAACTTCCGCGCCCGCTTCGGCGGGGAGCGGCTGGAGCTGCGCGACGGCCGCAGGGTCTGAGCCTCTCGGCTCACGGCCGACGGCTGCGGGGTCCGAGCCTCACGGCTCACGGCCGACGGCGGGTCAGCGCTTGGCCGCGACCCCGGCGATCGAGACGTGCGGGGCGTCCTGATCGGGCCGGCCGGGGTCGGGACGCCACTCGACCGTGGGAACGACCCCCGGCTCAACCACGTCGAGCCCGGAGAAGAAGGAGGCGATCTCCTGCGGCGACCGCAGGTGATAGGTGTTCGCCGACTGCCGGTTGTACACCTCGACCGCCCGGTTGAGCGCCTCGTTGGTGTTCGTGCCGTCGCTGAGGGCCAGCCAGCTGCCCGCGGGCAGACCGTCCAGCAGGGCGCTCATCAGCTCGGCCGGGCGGTCCTCGTCGGAGATCTGCCCCAGGATGCCCAGCATGGTCAGCCCCACCGGGCGGTCCAGGTCCAGGGTCTTCGACGCCTCGGCCAGGATGCGGTCCGGGTCGCGGACGTCGGCGTCCACATAGGCGCAGGCGCCCTCGGGGCTGCTGGTGAGCAGTGCCCGGGCGTGCACCAGGACGAGGGGATCGTTGTCCACGTAGACGATGCGGCTCTCCGGGGCGATCCGCTGGGCCAGTTCATGGGTGTTGTCGGCGGTGGGCAGCCCGGTGCCGATGTCCAGGAACTGGCGGATGCCGGCCTCCCCGGCCAGGAAACGCACGGCACGCGCGAGGAACCGCCGCTGCTGCCGGGCGACGGAGGCGAACTCGGGGAAGGTCGCGAGGATCGCCTCGCCCGCCTCGATGTCGACGGGATAGTTGTCCTTGCCGCCGAGCAGGTAGTTCCACACCCGGGCGGAATGCGGTCGGTCGGTCTGCAGCCGTGCCCTGAGCTCGTCGTGTGCTGGTTCCATGCCGACAGCTTCACACAGTCGTGGCGCGAAAGCCCGGTCAACTGCGCACTTGACCCCTCGACTTCGTCGCTGCCGGAGGCCGCCTGCGAGAGATTCTGAGTCTGACGCGGTCCTGACAACGGACAATTTCCGTGGCACTCTGCCTCACGCACGTCTGTCCGCACCGCTCTTCATCCCCCACCCTGCCGGGAGCCGCACAACGGAGCGCCCGGCACGGCAGAAGGAGACCTGCGTGAGACGACACCGCACTGCCACCGGCGTCCTGCTGGCCGCGGGAGCCCTGTTCGCCGGCGGGCTGATGAACTCCGCCTCCGCCGGCGCCGCACCGTTCGGCCCCGACGCAGCTCCGTCGGCCGGGTCCCGTACCGTCCCGCTCGCCGAACAGCGCGCCTCCAAGACCTTCTGGACCCCGGAGCGCATGCGCAGCGCCAAGCCCCTCGACCTGGAGCTGACCTCGCCGCCCAAGAGCCTCGAGGCTCCCGGCGCCGGCCACCGCACGCCCACGGTCGTGCCCGCAACCCCGGCCGCCTTCCCCCAGCCCGGCGGCCCGTGGACCGGCGGCGGAGCCGTGAAGACCACCTCGGGCCGGGTGTTCTTCACCTTCCAGGGCCGTACCGCCTCCTGCTCCGGCAACGCCGTCACCAGCCAGAACGCCAGCACCGTCATCACGGCCGGGCACTGCGTGAAGTACCAGGGCAGCTGGCACACCAACTGGGTCTTCGTGCCCGCCTACGACAACGGCAGCGCGCCCTACGGCCAGTGGACCGCCACCCGCACCCTCACCACGCCCCAGTGGGAGGCGAGCGAGGACATCAACCACGACGTCGGCGCCGCGGTCGTCGCCCCGCTGAACGGCAAGAAGCTCACCGACGTGGTGGGCGCCCAGGGCCTGCAGTTCAACGGCGGCTACAACAAGCGCATGTACGCCTTCGGCTTCCCGGCCGCCTCGCCGTACGACGGCTCCAAGCTCATCTACTGCAGCGGCAACAGCTCCAAGGACTTCCTGTTCTCCCAGGACCACAGCCTCGGCTGCAACATGACCGGAGGCTCCAGCGGCGGCCCCTGGTTCACCGGCTTCGACGAGGCGTCCGGCACCGGTCTGCAGGTCTCGGTGAACAGCTTCGGCTACACCTTCCTGCCCAACCGCATGTTCGGCCCGTACTTCGGAGACACGGCCAAGGCCCTGTACGACAAGGCCCAGGTCTCCTAGACCGAGCCGCGTCCACTACGCGGCGATGGCGCCCGCCCGGCGCCGGGCGGGCGCCAACGCGTGCTCAGGGGGCGGTGCCTCGGCGCGGCAGGCGGTACGTCACATGCGTGACCTGGCTCGCCGCCCGCGACCCGACCAGCTCGAGGGAGAGCGGCGGCACGCCCTCGAACAGGCGGGTGCCGCCGCCCAGCGTCAGCGGGGCGATGTGCAGGCGCAGTTCGTCGATCAGGCCCGCCGCGAGGTACTCGTTGATCGTGGTCGCGCCGCCCTGGACCGCCACATCGCCGTCACCGGCCGCCGCACGCGCCTGCTCCAGGGCCGACCCGATGCCGCCGGTGACGAAGTGGAAGGTGGTGCCGCCCTCCATCGGCTGCGGCTCGCGCGCATGATGGGTCAGTACGAACACCGGGGCGTGGAACGGGGGATCGTCGCCCCACCAGCCGTTCCACGTCCGGTCCCACTCGCCGCGCACCGGGCCGAACATGTTGCGCCCCATGATGAACGCCCGGGCGGAGCCCATCCGCGCCAGCTCGGCCCGGTTCTCGTCCGGCGTGTCGAACATCCAGGCGTGCAGCCCCGCCCCGGTGCCGTCCCCGCCGTCGTCGCCGAACGGGCGCTCCTCGGTCTGGTGGTGCCCGGCCGAGTACCCGTCGACCGAGATCGTGATGTCGCAGACCACCTTGCCTGTGTGCCGGGTCATCCGTGCTCTTCCTCTCCGGACGAGGCGGTCCCGCCCCATTCGCGCCGCATTGTGTCATTCGCTCTGGTCGAGGGGTGGCAAAGCCGACATGTCGCCGGCCTCGGAGCCCCAGACTCGGGGAGGTCGCAGATCGGCCGCACGAGGATGCGCGAAACCCTCGCGTGTTACTCGCGGGTAAGGAATGATGGAGGTCCAACGTTCCACAGAGCCGGGGGCCGAACAGCGGTGACGACATTCGAAGAACGGACCACGGTGCACGCCTTCCGTGACGACGCACTGGGAGACCACGACGCCGTCGGTCTCGCCGAGGCGATCCGGCGCGGCGAGGTGAGCGCCGCCGAAGCGGCCCGGGCCGCGGCCGAGCGGGTGCGGGCCGTCGACGCACGGCTCAACGCGGTCCAACTGCTCATCGACGCACCGGAGCACGCGACGCGGGCGGACGGCCCGCTCGCCGGAGTGCCGACGTTCGTCAAGGACAACACCGACTACCAGGGCCTGCCCACGGGGCACGGCAGCACCGCCTTCACCCCGAGGGCCGCCCGCCGCCACGCGCCGTTCGCCCGGCAGTTCCTCGGCACCGGCGTCACCGTGCTGGGCAAGACCCGGATGCCGGAGTTCGGCTTCAGCCCCACCACCGAGTACGAGGGCGCCGACCCCGTCCGCAACCCCTGGAACACGGGCTTCTCGGCGGGCGGTTCGTCCGGCGGCAGCGCCGCGCTCGTCGCGGCCGGTGCCGTGCCCATCGCCCACGCCAACGACGGCGGCGGCTCCATCCGCATCCCCGCGGCCTGCTGCGGACTGGTCGGGCTCAAGCCCACCCGCGGCCGGGTGGTGGCCAACGCGCAGAGCCGTCAGCTCCCCATAGACATCGTCAGCGACGGCATCGTGAGCCGCACCGTGCGGGACTCCGCCGCGTTCCTCGCCGCCGCCGAGTCGTACAAGCGCAATCCGAAACTCCCACCCGTCGGCCTGGTCGAGGGCCCCTCGGAGCGACGCCTGCGCATCGGCTTCCTGCTGGACTCCCCGAACGGCGTCCGCTCCGACGCCGCCACGCGGGCGGCCGTCGAGCAGACCGCGGCGACCCTCGAACGGCTCGGCCACACCCTGGAGCCGGTGGCACCGGACATCGACCCCAGCTTCACCGACGACTTCCTCGTCTTCTGGGGCATGCTGTCGTTCCTGCTCGGCGTCACGGGCCGCACCCTCGGCCCGGACTTCGACCACCGCCGCATGGACGCCCTCAGCCGGGGGCTGCGCGAGGACTACCTGCGCAACTGGCGCCGCACGCCGGGGGTGCTGCGCCGGCTCAAGCGCACCAAGGTGGCCTACGCGGCGGCCTTCCGCGGCTTCGACCTGCTGCTCTCCCCGGTGCTCGCCCACACCACGCCGCCGCTCGGGCATCTCAGCCCGACGGTCCCGTACGCCACGCTGGTCGAACGGATCCTCGCCTACGTCGCCTTCACCCCGGTCGACAACGTGGTCGGCACTCCGTCGATGTCCGTCCCCGCAGCGAGCGCCACGGACGACGGACTGCCCATCGGCGTCATGTTCTCCGGGCGCCCGGGAAGCGAACGCCAGCTGCTGGAGGTCGCGTTCGAGCTGGAGGCCGAGCAGCCCTTCCGGCGGATCCAGGACCTGTGACCGCCGGCTGCCCAGGCGTCTGAGTACGCGTCAGGCCGGCGGAGTCCGGTCCGCGTCTTCGTCCGGGCCGGTCCGCGCCTCGTCGCCCGGACTGTTCAGGTCGCCGCGACACCCTCGGCGACCTGAACACCCAGCCGCTCGGCCACGTCCGTCAGGGCGGACCCCAGCGGCAGGGCGACGCGGGTCAGGGCGTGGGCATCGCCCCGGGTCGGGTCACGGCTGATGATCAGTACCGGCTTCCCGGACTGCGCCGCCAGGCGGACGAACCGGAGCCCGGACATGACCGTCAGCGAGGAGCCCAGCACCAGCAGACAGGCGGCCTCCCGGACGAGGCGGCGGCAGTGCTCGACGCGCCGCGGCGGGACGGCCTCGCCGAAGAACACCACATCGGGTTTGAGGATGCCGCCGCAGACCGTGCACGGCACCACGCAAAAGTCCCCGACCTGTGCGTCGGTGAGGTCGGCGTCCCCGTCAGGATTGATGCCCGCGGCCGTGGGGGAGAAGCCCGGATTGGCCTCCTCCAGCCGCCGGGCCAGCTCCGCGCGCGGACTGGCGGCACCGCATGTGAGGCAGACGACCCGGGCGAGACTCCCGTGGAGCTCCACGACGTTCCCGCTGCCGGCCCTCTGATGGAGCCCGTCCACGTTCTGAGTGATCACGGCGGAGACCAGGCCGTGCGCCTCCAGCGCCGCCACCGCCCGGTGCCCCGCATTGGGCAGGGCGCGGCCGAAGGTGCGCCAGCCGAGGTGGCTGCGGGCCCAGTACCGGCGCCGCGCCCGCGCGCTGGCGGCGAACTCCTGGTACGTCATCGGTGTGTGCCGGCTCAGGCTGCCGCCCTCGCCCCGGTAGTCGGGAATCCCGGACTCCGTGGAGATGCCCGCCCCGCTGAGCACCAGCACACCACCGGCGCGCAGCGCATCGACGACCGGTTCGAGGTCCGTGCTGCCCGGCGGCAGGTCCGCGGGCGGGGTCCAGCTCAGAGTGGGGCGCATCCGCATGCCGCCAGGGTACGGAACGGGCCGCGCGCAGTGATCCTGTGCCGTTCGTCTGACATGACCGGAGTGTTCCTGAGTGGGAGACTTGCAGGGACCGGCGCAGACGGGCCGCGCACAGGCATACGGAGGCGCAGCGATGCAGGACGACGCCGAGAACGCCGAGAACGCCGAGGACGCCGAGGACGCCGAGGTCTACGAGGGCGACGCCGAGGAGTACGAGGACGCCGACGCCTACGACAACGCCTACGACAACGGCTACGGCGACGACGATTCGACGCCCGACGTCTTCCTCGACGTGCCCAAGGTCCAGGTCGCGGAGATCGACCTGGAGGTCCAGGACCTGCGGGCGCACGTCTCGCTCAAGGCGGAGGTGCTGGACCTGCTGCGGCTGAGCGTGGGCGCCGACGTCAGCCTGGGCAGGGTGCATCTGCGCATCGCCGGGGTGGAGGCACAGGCCCAGCTCAGGGTGCGCCTGGACAACGTCGCCCGGATCGTGGACCGGGTGCTGACCACGCTCGACCGCAACCCCGAGATGCTGGAGCACCTGACCCGCGGCATCGGTGCCGCCGTGCAGGAGGTCGGCGGTGGCGCCGGCGAGGCCGTCCGCGAGATCGGCACGGGCACGGGGCAGGCCGTCGAGGATGTCGGTGAGGGCGCCGGGGGAGCGGTGCAGGAGGTCGGCAGGGGAGCGGGCGGTGCCGTGCGGGATGTCGGGCGCGGCGCCGGGGGCGCTGTGGAGGAGGTCGGCCGTGGTGCCGGGGGTGCCGTGGAGGACGTCGGGCGTGGAGCCGGGGGTGCCGTGGAGGACGTCGGGCGTGGAGCCGGGGGTGCCGTGGAGGACGTCGGGCGTGGTGCCGGAGGTGCCGTGGAGGATGTGGGCAGCGGTGCAGGGCGCGCGGCGGAGGAGGTCGGCGGTGGCGCCGGGCGTGCGGCGGAGGGCGCCGGTCGCGCGGCGGAGGGCGTCGGCAGGGGCGCCGGTCGCGCGGCCGAGGATGTCGGTGAGGGCGCCGGGCGCACCGTGGAGGACGTCGGCGGCCGCGCCGGGCGGACCGTCGAGGAGACCGGTGGACGGGCGGGACGCGCGGCGGAGGAGGCCGGCAGCCGGGCCGGACGCACGGCGGAAGAAGCCGGGGGCCGGGCCGGGCGCACGGCGGAAGAAGCCGGGGGCCGGGCCGCACGCACGGTCGAGGACACCGGCGGTCGGGCCGCCCGAGCCGCCGGCGACACCGCCGAGGAGGCGGGTGGCACCGCACAGGATGCGGCAGCCGGTACCGCGAAGAGCTCGGCCTCGGCCTCACGCAGCGCCAAACGGCGGTCGGCCGGAGCCAAGCGGCCCGTCCGCCGCCGCCCCCCGGAGGAGCCCCCCGAACCGCCATGAACGCCTGACCCCGAGCCGGACATCTCCTTCGACGCCACCGTCCGCGGCGACCGCCTCCTCTTCGACGAGCAGCCCCTCACCGAAGTGACCTTCTCCGGCACGGGCGAGCGCGACTCGGTGTCCTGCAGCCGGCGGATCAATCTGCCCGAGTCGGTCATGGCCGGCCGCCAGTACCGGGACATCGAGGTCACTTACCGCCTGGCCACCCGCATCACCGATGAGACTCCGGGGCGCCCGCCCTCTGGCCAACGCGCGTAGACCCCGGCATCATCTCCCTGCACGACCCGCACGACCGGTGCGCTCCGCACCACCGGTACGACCTGGCAACACCCAGCACCACCTGCACGGTCAATCCCCACACGGCATTCGCAGGAGGTTCCACGTGAAACACCTCAAATCCCCCATGGCTGTCAGGTTCAGGTCAATAGTGGCCGCGCTCTCCCTGGTCGTCGCTCCCGGCGCCGTCGTCATGGGCACGGCCACCGACGCCTTCGCCGTCACGAAGATCAGCCACTCCACCGCCACCTCGATGTTCCGCGAGGTCGGCATCACCTGGTCGTCCTCGGGCAACTGCTCCGACCGCAACAAGCCCACCTGCACGTCCTTCGAGCAGCTCAACCTGGCCACCGCCCAGGGCGCCCAGACTCTGAAGCGGGCCAGCGGCTGCGCGCTGAACATCACCGGCGGCACGGAGACCGGCCACGCCTCCGGGACGTACTCGCACTGGAACGGCTACAAGCTGGACTTCAGCAAGGGCACTTGCGTCGGCAACTACATCAAGAACTCCTTCACCTACATCGGCGTACGCGGTGACGGGGCCCCGCAGTGGCGTTCGGCCTCCGGCAACGTCTACGCCGACGAGGGCAACCACTGGGACGTCACGTACTACAACTGCGGCGGCTGCTGAGCGTTCCGGCCGCCGGACGGAGGTGAACCCCGGCCGCCACGGCCGGGGTTCACCGGTGCCGGCGTCATCAGCCCTGCCGGTACCGGTCGTTGACCGCGGGGCACGGCCGGAAGCCCGCAGCCCGGTACGTGGCCACGGCCGCCCGGTTGGCGCTGGGCGTGCAGACGAGCGCGCCGGACGAGCCCAGCTCGCGCAGCGCTGCCGCCGCCGCGACCGTGACCGCCGTGCCGTGGCCGCGCCCGCGATGCTCCCGGTGCACCCCCATCGGCTCGATCAACCCGGGCCTGCCCGGACCGGCCGACCACACCGTCACCACGGCCACCGCCGCGCCCTCGTCGTCGTACGCGAGAAGGCACCGGGCATCCCTGTACGCGACGCCGGAGGCCATCGCGTGCCAGTGCTCCTCGGTGAACGTCGACCCGTCGAACGAGGCCCGCTGCACGGCGGCCCGCACCGCGGCCCGCTCCGGTCCCACCACCTCGATCCGCACGGCCGGTTCGGGCACCGGTTCGCTGAGGTCGCGGCGCAGCGGCGTCCAGGGCTCGTCGAGGAGCCAGCCGCTCCCGGCCAGCAGCTCCTGGACCAGCGAACCCGCGGGCGCCTCGACGTTCACCCTCCCTGCGGGCAGCACACCACGCTCCGGCGCGGTGATGTCGGCGGCAATCCGCCGGGCCAGCTCCTCGTCCCGCCGGGCGTCCGGCGCGGTCGCCAGGCGCAGCAGTCGTCCGCCGTCCAGCAGCCCGACCGCGAGGATCCGCCCGCCGCGCCGCCACGTCCGCAGCGCCGCGGCGGTCCGGGCCGCACCGGAGCGACAGAACCAGCCCACGTCGCCCGGGTGCAGCTGCATCGGCGCCTCGTCGCTCTGCCAGTCGCGCAACACGCCCACCGTCTCGCCGAGTTCGCCGGCTCCCGGGACGCCCAAGTCGATCGTCATGCCCGTCAGTAGTAGCCCTTCGCCCCGTCGAGCAGTTCGCGGACGATGTCGGCGTGACCGGCGTGCCGACCGGTCTCCTCGATGAGATGGATCAGCATCCAGCGCAGATTGGCCTTGGCGGAGCGGAACTCGGGGTGGCGGCCCACGTCGTCCAGGGAGGCGGCGGCCACGATCTCGTTGCTGCGGGCGCACTGCGCCTCGTAGTCGGCGAGCAGCTCCTGCAGCGTGCGGCCCCCGGTGTCCCAGTCGGCGTCGTCCGGGGCCTTCTCGTCGAAGGCCGGGTTGGCGGTCTTGTCCCCGCCGAGGAACAGCACCTCGAGCCAGCTGTGTTCGACCCACCGCATATGGGATATGAGCCCGGCCATCGTCATCAGCGGTGAGGTCGGGACGACGGAGCGGTGCGCGTCCGCCTCGCTGAGGCCCTCGCACTTCCAGCGCAGGATCTGCCGTTGCAGGTCCAGCCAGCCCACCAGGGCGGTGCGCTCATCGGCCTGGAAGGGAGGGCGTTCAAGAGAAGAAGTCATGCCGGCGGACGTTAGCGGGCCGGGCCGCCGTCTGTCGCCGGATTTTCGATCACGGGCGCTGCCGGGACCGTACGGGCACCCGCAGGACCAGCAGGGCCACGTCGTCGTCGTTGGCGGCGGGCCTGACCCGGCGCAGCAGCTGGTCGGCGAAGGACGGCAGGCGGCGGTGGGCCAGCGAGGCGGCGTGCTGGCGCAGCCGGTGCAGACCGTCGTCGAGCGTGCGGCCGGGTTCCTCGATCAGACCGTCGGTGTAGAGCACCAGGGTGGAGCCGGGCGGCAGCACGGCGCTCGCGTCGGTGCGTGGCAGGTCCGATCCCGTGCCCAGCAGGAGCCCGTGCCCCTCGGTCAGGAACTCGACCAGTCCGTCGTGACTGATCAGCAGGGGCGGGGGATGGCCCGCGTTGGTCCACGACAGCCGCCAGCTGCCGTCCTCCGCCGTCTCGACCCGGGCGAAGATCATCGTGGCCATGCTGACATCGGTGATGTGCAGCATCGCCTCGTCCAGCCGGGTGGCGATCCGGCTGGGGGGTTCCTCGATGCCCCAGGCGTAGGCGCGGAGCATGTTGCGCAGCTGCGCCATGCCGGAAGCGGCCTCCAGGTCGTGGCCCACCACGTCGCCTACGGCCAGCGCCGTCGCTCCGTCGGGCAGGGAGAAGGCGTCGTACCAGTCGCCGCCGACGTGCGAGGCGTCGGGCGCGGGCAGATAGCGCACCGTCATCTCCAGCCCCGGCACGCGCGGCATCTGGGGCAGCAGGTGGTTCTGCATGGTCTCGGCGACCTTGCGCTGGCGCTGGTAGAGGCGGGCGTTGTCCAGGGCCAGGCCGGCGCGGCGGGCGATGTCCTCCAGCAGCGGCAGACCGTCCGCGGTGAATCCCTCGGTCTGCCGGGCGCGGCCCAGAGTCAGGGCGCCCAGCACCTCACGGGTGCTGCGGATCGGTGCGATGGCCGCCGAGTGGATACCAGTGACCTCGAACAGCCGCCGCTGCTCCACCGCGATGCCGGAGTCCGGGGCCCTGTTGTAGGTCTGCGGGCCGGCCAGGGTGGAGGCCACCCCGCGCAGGGCCCTGGACAGCGGCATATGCGACTCCTGCGGGACCGGCGGCATCGGGCCCTCCAGTTCCTCGTGCCGCACCAGCTTGTCGCCGTCCGCGTGCACCACCAGGGTGCGCCACACCTCGTCCCACTCGGTGATCAGGTCGATCACGGCCCAGTCCGCCAGGCGCGGCACCACCAGCTCCACCAGCCGGTGGGTCGCCTCGTCCACGTCGAGCGTCGAGGACAACCGGGTGGTGGTCTCCGACAGCAGCGCGAGCCGGTCCAGTTCCGGCATCGGAAGCTCCGTGTCCCGCGGCCGGGCCCCGGCCTTGCGCTCGGGCTGGGCGTGGAAGAGCACCAGCGTGCCGGAGCCGTGCTCTCCGAGGTCGTACGGGGTGAGCAGCCAGGAGATGGCCAGCAGGGTGTGGTCCCCGCGCTCGAAGTGCTCGCCCTCGCCCTGGGCGGTGCGTCCCTCGTGGAAGGGCGGACGTATGGTGCAGCGGCTCGTCGGCATGGGCTGCCCGTGGCCGTCCCGGTGCAGCAGATCGTGCGCGTCCTGGCCGAGGAGGTCCTCCCGGGACCGGGCCAGCAGCTCCAGGGCGTGATCGTTGACCGCGAGGATGTGGCCCTGCTCGTCGACGACGTACGCGCCCGTCCCGATGGCGCCCAGCGTCCCCTCGGGGAGTGCGGCGGGCGGCGGGGAGACAGGTCTGCCGGCCGTTCGCCGGTCGCCCGGATCTGCCATGTCCTCATCTCCCCTGCCGACGGTCACCGCCTCCCCGGGCGGCGGTAGCCTCCCGTGTTCCCGGGAGGCCGCTTTCCAGCCTCCCCGCCGGGAGTCGAACGCGTCACTGAGCCGCTGCCCCGGACGTCCGCCCTGCTTCGAGGATGCGCCCGCCCGTACCGCTCCGCATGCCGCTGGTGATGCCCCCGTCCCGGGCATCGACGCCCCGCGACGGCGTGCACAGCCGACCCGCACGCGTCACACCGGGCAGGGATACGCCGCGCCACCCGGCGGAAACGCCGCTGACCGGGCCGGGAACGGCGCACACCCGACCCGGGAGGGGCCGCTGAGACCCGGCCCTGGTGGGGGCTGAGGTCCGGTCGGGCGGGGTTGCTTGCGCCTGCTGGTGGGGGCTGAGGTCCGGTCGGGCGGGGTTGCTTGCGCCTGCTGGTGGGGGCTGAGGTCCGGTCGGGCGGGGTTGCTTGCGCCTGCTGGTGGGGGGCTGAGGTCCGGCCGGGCGGGGTCGCTCGCACCTGGCTGGTGGGGGGCTGAGGTCCGGCCGGGCGGGGTCGCTCGCACCTGGCTGGTGGGGGGCTGAGGTCCGGCCGGGCGGGGCCGCTCGCACCTGGCCGGTGGAGGGCTGAGATCCGGCCGAGAGGGGTCGCTTGCACCCGGCCGGTGGGGCGCTGAGACCCGACCGGGAGGAGCCGCTCACCCTCGGCCGGGAGCGGCCCTCGCGGCGGGTCACTGCTCCAGATGGGCCCGGGTCACGGCCGAGGCCGCCGCCATGATGCTGAGCTGCGGATTGACCTCGGGGCAGCTCGGCAGCACCGATGCGTCGGCGACGAGCACGCCGCGCACACCTCGAAGCCGTCCCAGCGGGTCGGCGGGACTGCGCTGCGAGTCCCCGCCGGCGGCGGCCGTGCCGGTGGGGTGGTAGGCCGACAGATGCAGCTGCCGCGCGTTCGCACCGGCGAGCAGGGCGTCGAGTTCGGCGAGGGTGCGCACCCGCGGCCGGGCGGCGATCCCGGTGAGCACCTCCTCGGCGCCCGCCGCGAACAGCAGCTCCCCCATGGAGCGCACCGCGTGCATCAGCCGGCCGGCGTCCCGAGGATGCAGGTCGTAGCGGAGCAGCGGGCGGCCACGGCCCAGCACCCGGCCCGAGGGCCGGTCCGCGATCATGGCGCCGAGCGTGGCGAGCCGGTCGGTGCCCTCCAGCTCCCGGCGCAGCTCCCTGCCGAGGCCCGGCAGCACGAAGGACCCCATGCCGGGCGGGGTGGCCGTGGCCTCGATGAGGACCCCGGCGTGATGGTGCTCCTCCACGCCGACGCTCTGCAGCACGCCCCGCCACGCGGTGACCGGCTCGGCGAAGCGCCCGGCGACGCTGGTGGCCGGGTGGACACTGAGATTGCGTCCCAGGTACGGATGGCCGCCGAGCCCGGACCGGCGCAGCAGCGGCGGCGTGTGCAGGGCGCCCGCGGCGACCACGACGAGGGGCGCGAGAATCTCGACGTCACCGCCCGCACGGCGCACGCGCACCCCGGCCGCCCTCGGCCCTCCCGGACGGTCCGCGTCGACGAGGATGCGCTCCACCCGCGCCTCGGTCACGATGCGGGCGCCCGCGGCGCAGGCGTCGGGCAGCACGGACAGCTGCACGCTCTGCTTGGCCCCGGTCGGGCAGCCCACCACGCACTGACAGGAGCCCTTGCAGCCGGGGGCGTTGCGGCGCAGCGGCGCCGCGCGCCAGCCGAGCCGGCGGGCACCGTCCAGCGCCAGACGGCCGTTGTTGCCGAGCACGTCGAGCGGCTGTGGGGCCACGCGCAGGGTGCGTTCGGCGTCGTCGAGGTGCCCGTCGAGACCGTCGGCCGCCACGAACCCGAACTCGCTGCTCCAGCGGGCCCGCACATGGTCCGGAGTGCGGTAGCAGGTACCGGAGTTGACGACCGTGGTGCCGCCCACGGCCCGGCCCACCGGCAGCAGCAGCGGCGGATCGCCCAGGGCGACCGTGGCGCCGCCGTCCCGGTACAGCTCCGCGAAACGCTCGACCGGCGGGCGCGCACCGAAGGACCGGGTGGAGTGGTGCCGTCCCTCCTCCACGACGACCACGCTCAGCCCGGCCCGCGCCAGGGTCCGCGCGGCCATGGCACCGCCCGCGCCGGAGCCGACGACGACCGCGTCGGCGGTGGACCTGGCCGGCCACTCGTGCACGGGGGTGCAGTCGAGCGGCGGATCCGGCGCCGCCGCGACCCGCGGCAGCCCCTGCTGCCGAAGCATGTGCTCGGTCCCGGACGCGAGCAGCACCGGAACCTTGAGCACGTCCAGCAGCGAGACCAGGCCGGGCCGCCGCCCGAGCCCGGCGAGCAGCGACTCCCGCTCGCCGGGGCTCAGCGCGGCGAGCGTGCGCCCGGTGCGTGCCACGGCGTAGGCGTCCAGGCCGTGGGCGGCCGCCCGGAACCCGGCCCGGGCCGGGCGGGGGAGCGAGGCGAGGAAGGACTCGAGCCGTGCGGGGACCCGAGCCGGCCAGTCGGCGGTGCCGTCGTCGGCGATGAGGGCCGCCACCATGCCGGTGAGGCTCATCGGGTGCCCACCTCCGCGTGCGCGGTGCCGTCGAGCCGCCACTCGGCCTCGGTGCGCCAGCCGCCGAACCACCAGCGCTCCAGCAGCACATGGGCGTCGGCGCGTTCACTGTTGCGGCAGGTCGCCCGCGAGCCGTCGGGGTCGGTGTACTCCAGGGCGAGTGTGCGGTCGGCGGGCTGGTGGACCTCGACGCGGATCCGGCGCAGCCCCGCGCGGCCGGTGACCGACCAGCCGGGCAGGCCGATGGCGGCGCGGAACCGCCCGGCGCCCGCCCAGCCGACGGCGGTCCGCTCCGGGCGGCGCGGCCAGGTGCGGCCGCCCCGGCGCAGCCGGAGGAAGACCAGGGGAGGGAGGCGGCGCAGCCCCGGCCGCATGGAGACGGCCGCGACGATCTCCAGCACATCCCCGTCACCGAGGTCCGCGTGCAGCCAGGCCCAGCGGCGGGCGTTGCCGTGACCGTAGATCCGGGCGGACGCTCCCGGTGCCCCGGACAGCGACAGCGTGGTCCCGTCGACGGTGACCGTTCCGTCGTACGAGGCCCGCGCGGCGGGGAGGATCTGGGCCGCGGGCAGCAACGGCCGGCGCCACGACCAGCGGGGGAAGGTGAACAGCGGCTCGTCCAGCGGCCGTTCGCTCAGATCCCAGCCCAGCGCGCCGTCCTCGGCGCTGCCGGTGAGCCGCCCGGGCCGCACGGTCACCGCGTCGGACCGGAATCCGGTCCGCTCGCCGGGCCAGCGGGCGGGCCCGAAGCGGGCGTGCCGCACGGGCCCGTCCACGGGGAAGAGCGCCACCCAGCCGTGCGCGTAGGGCGCGGATCCGTCGGCGGGCGCGACGAGTTCGTGGTGCAGCCACAGTCCGGTGCCGGTCTTCGGATCGGTGAGCGTCGTGTACCAGACCTCGGTACGTCCCGGCTCCCCCCTCCAGCGGGGCTCCAGCAGCGCTCCGGGCCTCGCCCGGCGCGGGAAGCGGAAGCTCGACAGGAACGGCACGAGCTGGGTGGCCAGGGGGAAGCGCAGGGTGCCGGTGCCGATCCGGGCGCCGTCCTCGTACAGCGTGTACGGCAGCGTGGTCATCGAGGCCACGGGGCGGAGCGGCGTCACCGACTTCCAGCCGTCGAGCAGCAGCCGCCGGCCTCCGGCGGTGAAGCGGATGCGGTACCGGATGCGGCGCCGGGCGAGCGGCGAGATCTCCAACTCGCCCTCGGCGGCCCGGTCGTCGGCCCAGTCCTCGATCCGTATCCGGCCGGTGGCGCGGGCCTCGGTCGTGCCGAGTACGCGCAGCACCCGGTCCGCCGAGACGTCGAGATCGAGACGGACGCGGCGCAGGCGGCGGTCGTCGTCGAGCCGCAGCGTGCCGAGCATGGTCTCGCTGAAGTCGGTGCCGCGTGTGGAGCCTGGGTCCGTTACGGGTGCGGAGGCAGGGTCCGTGCCGCGTGCGGGGCCGGCGTCCGTCTCGTGTGCAGGGCCGGCGGCCGTCCCGCGTGCGGAGCCGGTGCCCGCACCGTCCAGGGCGCCGGGCGCGCCCCCGCTCTCCATGGGCGCGCTCATGACAATCCCTCCAGCATGATCCGCTCGGTGGTCGTCAGATACTCCTCGGCCGCGCCCCGGGCGGCGGCCGTGTCGCCCGCGGCGACCGCCTCCACCACCGGCTCCAGCCGCCCGTGCGCCACCCGCGCGTCGGTGAACGGGGCGACGAGCGAGGAGCGCAGCGGCAGATAGGCGTTGAACAGCGTGTTGGTCAGCAGGACATAGACACGGTTGCCGGTGGCGCGCGCCAGCGCCCGGTGCACCTCGATGTCGGCGAGCTGCACCGCGTCGGCCGTCTCCGCCTCCGCCACCTTCGCCAGCAGCTCGCGCAGCTCGGCGCACTGCCGCTCGGTCGCCCGGGCGGCGGCCCGTTCGGCGATCAACGCGCCGATGTGCCGCCGGACTTCGAACACCTCACCGATCCAGTCGGGGCTGTGCCGCACCAGCATGGGCAGCAGATCGGCCCGGCCGAACCGCAGATAGTCCAGCACCCGGGTGCCGACTCCGTGACGCGTCTCCAGCAGCCCGGCCTGCACCAGACGCCCGAAGGCGTGCTTGAGGGTGGTGCGGGTGACGCCGTAGCCGTCGGCCAGCGTCCGCTCGGGCGGCAGATAACTCCCCGCCGGGTGACGCCCGGTGAGGATGTCCTCCCGCAGCCGTCCCTCCAGGACGTCGACGATGGTCTCCCGCGGCAGCGGCTCCACGTGCGTCTCCCCTCGGAGCTGTTGGCTCAGTGGCTCAGCCACTCAACCAGCAGCCCGTGAGGGCGTCAATGCTTCGCACACCAACTCCCGCCGCGCAACGGGCTTCTACGACACGACCGCCCGCGCATGACGATGCGGGCCGGGTCGCCAGGACCCGGCCCGCACCGCGCATGTGCCCGCCGTACGCGCTCAGCCGCCGGGCGTGATACGGCCTCGCCAGCCTCCGGACTCACCGCCCTGCTTCTCGATGAACTCCTTGAAGCGCTGCATGTCGCCCTTGATGCGCCGGTCGATCGTCCCCGTCATGTCCGCGGCCTTCTCGGCGATCCCGCTCGGCTCGACGTCCATGACCAGCTCCACCCGCGTGTGCGTGTCGTCCACCCGCTGGAAGCGGACCGAGCCCTTCTGCTGCACATCACCGCTCGTGGTGCGCCAGGTGATCCGCTCGTCGGGAAGCTGGTCGACGATCTCGGTGTCGAACTCCCGCCGCACGCCGCCGATCTTCGTGGTCCAGTGATTGTGGCGGTCGTCGATCTGCCTGACCTCCTCCACACCCTCCATGAAGTGCGGGAACTCCTCGAACAGGGTCCACTGGTTGTACGCGGTCCCCACCGGGACCTCGACGTCCACGGTCTCCTTGACAGTGCTCATACCGGAACTCCTCTCTCCGCGGCGGCGGGTACCCGCGAGATCGGCCGGCTATCAGACTGATCCGGTGCGCCGGCGTGACCTCGGCCGCCTCGCGCCTCGAACAGCACGCGACCTGCCCTGGGCCCGGGCGAATTCCCCGCGCCGGACGCCCGCACCTCTGCTACGGTGACCCGCATGAAGCGCGCCGCCCTCACGACGACGCCGGAGAGTGTCCCGGCGCGCTGAACGACGACCTGATCCGAAGCCCCGGGGCAGTGCCCCGGGGCTTCGTCGTGCGGACGCCGCGATCCCGGTCATCTGCCCCGCGGGACGAGCGAGAGACCGAGGAGACCGATGACCGCACCCCGGCACGACCACCGCAGACTCGGCCGCGAACCGGCCCTCTTCGACACCGACCCCCTGATCGGCGCCGGACTGCCCTACTGGCTCCCGCACGGTGCGGCCGTACGCCACGCCCTGGAGGAGTACATCCGCGCCGCCGAACGGTGCGCCGGCTACCAGCATGTGTACTCGCCGGTGCTCGGCAAGCGGGAGCTGTACGAGATCTCCGGGCACTGGGCCCACTACAGCGACGACATGTTCCCCCCGCTGGACCTGGGCGGCGAGCAGGTCGTGCTGCGCCCCAGCCTCTGCCCGCACCACGCGGTGATCTACCGTTCCCGCGCCCGCAGCTACCGCGAACTGCCCCTGCGCATGGCCGAGCTGGGCGGCATGTACCGCTCGGAACTCTCCGGCGTGCTCGGCGGACTGACCCGCGTGCGGTCCATCCAGCTCAACGACGCGCACATCTTCTGCACCCTGGACCAGGTCGCCGGCGAGGCCGGGGCGGCACTGGAGATGGTCCGCGGCGCGTACCGCGCCCTCGGCATCCGCGCGGCCCGCTACCGGCTGTCCCTGCCCGGCCCCGGCGGCAAGCACGTCGCCGCACCGGACGCCTGGCGGCGCGCCACCGCCCTGCTGACCGACGTCCTCGACCGCTCGGGCCTGCCCTACGAGAAGGGCGAGGGGGAGGCCGCGTTCTACGGGCCCAAGATCGACGTCCAGGTCACCGACAGCGCGGGCCGCGAGTCCACCCTGTCCACCGTCCAGGTCGACTTCCACCAGCCCGAGCGGTTCGACCTGCACTACATCGGCGCCGACGGCGCCCGGCACCGGCCGGTCATGGTGCACCGCAGCATCATCGGCAGCGTGGAGCGCGCCGTCGCCCACCTCATCGAGCACCACGGCGGGGCCTTCCCCGCCTGGCTCGCCCCCGTCCAGCTGGCGATCCTCCCGGTGTCCTGCGACCAGCAGGAGCAGGCCGAGGCGCTCGCCCGGCGCTGCGCCGGCCTCGGCCTGCGCACCGAGATCGCCGGCCCCGACCGCGGCAGCCTGGGCGCGCGCATCCGGGAAGGCCGCCTGGTTCCCTACCAGGGCGTCATCGGTCCCAAGGAGGCCGAGGCCGAACTGGCCGCCCTCCGCCTGCGCGACGGCCGGAGACTCGACCCCCTGCCCGCCGCGGAGGTGCTGTCCCGCATCAGCGCCCTCACCGACGCTCACAGCACCGATCTGTGGGACCACGGCGAGACCCCGGCAGGCGCCGCGGTGCCGCACGCCTGATGCGACTCCCTTGACGCGGCATCCCGCCGTTTGACCTTGACACCGTGACAAGGTCTTCACTGCTGCCCATGGAGGTGGTCCCGATGACCATGACGCGGCAGGACACGGAGACGCAGCAGGACACAGAGACACGGCAGGACACGGCGACTCACCAGGACCCGGAGAGGCAGCAGAACGCGAGAACGGAGTCGGACTCGGCCGCGATGCGGACGCTGAGCGGCTTGCAGGACGCCCGGGAGTCGGTGCGCCTGCGGGCCGCTCTGGCGGCCGGCACGTCGCCCGACCCGCGCCTCGTCGGCACGCTGGTCGAGCGCTGCGCGACCGAGCCCGAGTTCTTCGTGCGCGACATGCTGACCTGGGCGCTCACCCGCCACCCCGTGTCCCTGACGCTGCCCGCGCTGCTGGGCGAACTCCGCTCGGCGCGGGCGCAGGCGCGCAGCCAGGCGCTGCACACCCTCTCCAAGACCGGGGACCGGCGGGCCTGGCCGGCGATCACCGAGGAGCTGCTGTGCGACCCGGACGACGAGGCGGCGAGGGCCGCCTGGCGAGCCGCCGTCGTGCTCGCCCCCGAAGCCGATAGGCCCGCCCTGGCCACGGTGCTCGCCACCCAGCTCGGGCGCGGTGGGCACGACATCCGGCTGAGCCTCAGCCAGGCCCTGGTCGCCCTGGGCGACGCCGCGGCATCCGCCCTGCACGCCGCCACTACGGCCCGCGACCCGAACGTCCAGGCGCACGCACTGGCCACCCAGCGGCTCTTGCGCGACCCGGACGCCGGTTTCGAGCCGGCGGTGGAGGAGGCCAAGCGGGTCGTGGCCCTCACCGGGGCACCGATCACGGACCATGAGAACCGTGCTGATCGGTGAGGTGGCGAAGCGTTCCGGAGTCAGTGCCCGCATGCTGCGGCACTACGAATCCCTCGGCCTGGTGCGGCCCTCGGCCCGCAGCGGCTCCGGCTACCGGGAGTACTCACCGGAGGACGTCCGGCGGATCTTCCAGATCGAGAGCCTGCGGTCCCTGGGCCTGTCGCTGAAGGAGATCGGGCGGGCGCTCGACGACCCCGGGTTCACGCCCTCGGGACTCGTCGCCGACCTCGTCCGACAGACCCGCGAACGCATCGCCGCCGAGACGGAGCTGCTCACCCGGCTGCGCCGGATCGAGGCCGTGGACCCGGCCGGCTGGGAGGACGTCCTGGAGGCCGTCGCACTGCTGCAGGCACTGGGGTCGCCGCGCGCCGAGGCCCGCCAGCGGGCGGCCCTCGCCTCGGCCGACCGGGTCCCGGCGCCGGTGGAGGCCCTGGTCGAGGCGGCCTTGAGCGAGACCGATCCGATCGTGGCCGGCGCCCTGCGCTGGGCGCTGGCCCGGTCGGGCGACGAGGGCGTCGCCCTGCTGGCCGAGGGCCTGGGCGCACCGTCGGCCGAGGTGCGCCATCGTGCCGTGCAGGCCCTCGCCGTGATGCCCTCCGCCGAGGCGACCACCCCTCTGCGCGGCGCCCTCACCGACCCCGACGCCAGGGTGCGCGGGACGGCCGCCCTGGCGCTCGGGGAGCGCGGGATGCCCGAAGCGGTCCCGGCGCTCGTGGACATGATCGTGACGGGCCTCAACGACACCGATGCGGCCGACGCGTTGAGCGAGCTGGCGACCGGCAGCGCGACCGGCAGCGTGGCCGGCACCGCGGCCGCCGAGCGGATCGCCACGCTGCTCGTCGAACGCCTCACCCACGACACCACCGAGGCTCCCGCTCGCGGCCGACTCACCCAGGCCCTGGCCGGCATCCCGGGAAGGACGCCGACCCAGGCCCTCCGGCAGCTGACCCAGGACGACGACCGCGCCGTCGCACTCACCGCCACCTACCTGCTCCGCCTCCGCGACAGCCGGTGATGGCGCCGGTGACGGCCCGGCGCCGCCTCAAAGGACGCTGTGCTCACTCTCCTTGGACAGCGCCCACACGTAGTACCACTTGTCCTCCCGCAGCGGCCGCGTACTGTTCTCCCCTCGGGCCTGCAGCAGCCCCCACAGCCCGGGTGTCGCGCCGCCCACCACGCCGACCACCCACTCCAGCGCCGGCCCGTACACCGCCACCAGCGTCGCCGACACGCTCGCGATCACGGCCCCGCTCGCGGCCACGGCCCGCTGTGTCCTCACCCTCTTCATCTCGGACCGGACCGAGCGGACCTGGTCCTTGATCTCCAGGCCGATCTTCACCAGCTCGCGGTCCATCTGAGTGTCGTTCAGCGCGTCGTCGAGGTTCAGCAGACTCAGCCGCAGGAAGTCACGGAACGCCGCGTAGGACGCCATCTCCTCGACGGTGATCCGGCTGAGAAGCTGTTGTCTTTCCGGACGTGAGGACTGCGTTTGCGCTGGTGGGGCATAGGGT
>NZ_BAAAIZ010000015.1:32042-43459 GCF_039526425.1 Streptomyces thermospinosisporus | reverse complement strand
GACCGGTACCGGGCTGACCGCCGGCCGGGGCGACCGGTACCGGGCTGACCGCCGGCCGGGGCGACCGGTACCGGGCTGACCGCCGGCCGGGGCGACCGGTACCGGGCTGACCGCCGGCCACCGCGACCGGCCCGCACTGACCGCCTGCCGGGGCGTGTGCCGGGCGGCCGTGTGCCTCAGCCGCCGGTCTTGAGCACGGTGTGCCTCAGCCGCCGGTCTTGAGCACGGTGTGCCTCACCCGCCGGCCTTGGCTGCGGTGTGCCTCAGCCGCCGGCCTTGAGCAGGGCCGCCACGATCGGGCCGGCCGTCGAGCCGCCGTGCCCGGCCGCCTGCACCACGCCCGCCGCCGCCAGGTCCCCGTGGTACGCCGTGAACCAGCCGTTGGGCTTCTTCTGCCCGTCGACCTCCGCCGAGCCCGTCTTGGCCCCGCTGTCACCGCCGACGCCGGCCATCGCCTCGGCTGCCGTGCCGTAGGCAGCGGTGTACGACATCAGGTCGCGCAGCTGGGCCAGGGTGTCCGCCGACATGCGGCGCTCGGCCGTGGCGAGCTTCCGCCCGTCGACCTCGGGCGGGACCAGATAGGGCTGGCGGAACACACCCGACTTCACGGTCGCCGACACCGACGCCATGTTCAGCGGGTTCATCCGCACCCCGCCCTGCCCGATCAGGGACGCCGCCATCGGCGCCGCCGACTGCACCGGCACCGCTCCGTCGAAGGACGGCACACCGACCTGCCAGTCGTCCTTCGCCAGCCCGAACACCTGCTGCGCCTGCTTGGTCAGGTCGTCGTTCTTCAGCTCGGGCGCCTGGCTGATGAAGGCGGTGTTGCAGGAGCGGGCGAAGCTCGCCTTGAACGTGCCGTCCTTGATCTGGAACTTGTCGTCGTTCTGGAACTTCCAGCCGCCGTAGCTGAAGTACTTCGGGCACGGGTGCTTCTTGTCCGCCGAGGCCAGGCCCTTCTCGATCAGCAGTGAGGAGGTGATCACCTTCATGGTGGAGCCCGGCGCCAGGGAGCCCTGGAAGGCGACGTTGAAGCCGTGCGAGGAGTTCGCCACGGCGAGGATCTCACCGGTCGACGGGCGCAGCACGACCACCGACGCCCGCTTCTTCTTCGCCACCTGCTTCTCGGCCTCGGCCTGCAGCGACGGGTTCAGGGTGGTCTTCACCGTGCCCGGCGTGCCCTTGCTCAGCTCCAGCACGGTCTTGTCGGCCAGCTCCGCCTTCTGGGACGACTTGCCGCGCACCACCCGCAGCTCGACGCCGGGCGTGCCGCCGGCCTTCTTGCCGTACTTCTCGCGCAGCCCGTCCAGCACCGGCCCGAGCGACGGGTACGCCTCCGTGGTCAGCTCTCCGCCGTCCCGGTCCAGCGCCTTCACCGGCGGGGTGCCGGCCTCGCCGGTCACCAGCTTGTCGCCGTCCTTCAGGTCCGGGTGGACGACCGCCGGCTGCCAGTGGACGCGGGGCTCGCCGTCGCCGGCCCGGCGCACGACGGTGAGCGTGCTGTCGTACGACAGCGGCTTGCTCAGCTCCTCGTGGATCACCGTGCCCTTCACGGCGAAGGGGACCTTGGTGCCGGCGGCGGCGCCCGGGGTGAGGGCGAGGTCGGCGACGCGGGCGTCCTTGGCGAAGCTCTTCAGCGCGGCGGTGGCCGCCTTCGGGTCGTCGGTGGCGGCCGCCGCCTCGCTCACCTTCCCGGCCTGCCAGGCGGTGAGGAAGCGGCGGGCGGCCCCGGTGACCTCGCTCCGGGTGAGCGGACCGGTCTTGGCCTTCTCCACCTGCTGAGCGGCGGCCGTGCCGCCCTTGCCATCCTCGGCGGCACCTCCCCCGAACAGCGCGTAGGCACCGAACCCGGCGCCCGACACGACCGCGGCGATCACTCCGCCGAGCACGACGGGTCTGGTTCTCCGCCGCTCGGCGACGCGCCTTCTGTTCCCCACTGCTTCGGATCCTCCACACTCGAGTGCCGGGCTCACGCGCCCCGGTGGTGCCTGGCGTCAAGCCAACGACGGCCACCACCCTAGAGTCCCGGCCCGCGCGCGGTTCCCTCAGCCTCCGGCTCGTAGCACGGCTGCGACAATCGGCCCGGCCGCGTCGCCGCCGTGTCCGCCCTGCTGCACCATCGCCGCCGCGGCCACGTCGCCGCGGAAGCCGGTGAACCAGCTGTCCGAGGTGGCGTTGCCGGCCACCTCCGCCGAGCCGGTCTTGGCGCCGATGTCGCCGCTCAGCCCGGACATGGCGCGTGCGGCGGTGCCCTGGGTCGCGGTGAGCCGCATCATCTGCTTGAGCTGGGCGGCGGTGCCCGCCGGCAGGCCCTTCGCCCGCGCCGGCTGCCGGTCGTCCAGCTCCGGGGAGACCAGGTAGGGCTGGCGGAAGGCGCCGGTGATGGCGGTGGCGGTGACGCTGGCCATGTTCAGCGGGTTCATCTGCACCTGGCCCTGCCCGATGGCGCCGGCGGCACGGTCCGGGCCGCTCACCGCGGGCACGCTGCCGTCGAAGGAGGCGATGCCGGTCTTCCAGTCGCCCCGGCCCAGCCCGAACCGCTGCTCGGCCTCCTGCTGCAGCGAGGCGTCGGTGAGCGGCTCCTCGTCGACGAGCTTGATGAAAGCCGTGTTGCAGGAGCGCAGGAAGCTGTTGGCGAGGGTGGCCTTCTCGTTGGGCTCCATGCCGGTGAGGTTCTTGAAGGTCTGGCTCTGCCAGGTGGCGGTGTCCGGGCAGGGCGCCGGGCCGTTCATCGAGGTCACGCCGTTGTCGATGAGCATCGCCGCGGTGATGATCTTCATGGTGGAGCCGGGGGCGACCTTGCCCTGGAAGGCCGCGTTGAACCCGTCCTCGCGGTGGTTGGCCACCGCCAGCACCTCGCCGGTGCTCGGCTTCAGCGCCACCACGGACGACTCGGCGTACCGCCGCACCGCCTTCTCGGCGGCGGCCTGCACACCGGCGCTGAGCGTGGTGCGCAGCACACCCGGCTTGCCCTCGGCCAGGGTCAGCAGCGGGGTGTCACCGGCCACCGCCGGATCGGCGTGCCGGATCACCAGTTCCACCCCGGGCTTGCCGCCCGCCTCGGCCCCGTACCGCTCCCGCAGACTGTCGAGGACCGGCCCCAGCGAGGGATACTCCTCCCTCGACAGCTCTTTCCCATTCCGGTCCACGGCTTTGATCGGCGGCTTGGCGGACTCCTCGGTGACGAGGGTGTCGCCCTCCTTCAGCTGCGGATGCACCACCGACGGCTGCCAGCCCACCAGCGCCCGCCCCGTGGTCTTCCCCCGCACCACGGTCAGCTCGCTCTCATAACTCAGCGGCTTCGACGTGCCCTCGTAGCTGACGGTCGCCTTCACCCGGAACGGCACGGTGGTCCCCGACGCCCGCCCCGGAGTGATCTGCACCTGCGATATGCGGGCTTCCTCCCCGTAGGCCGACAACAGCGCCTCGGCCGCCTGCGCGTTGTCCGTCTGCGCCGCCGCCTGCGTCGCCTGCCCCTTCTCCCAGGCCGCGAAGAACTTCTCGGACGTCTCCGCGACCTCCTCCCGGTCCGGCGTCCCGGTCCGCGGCGCCGACGCGCTCGAACCGCCCCCGTCACCGCTCAACGCCGACACGATGTTGTAGGCGCCGTAGCCCGCCCCGCCGACCATCACCGCGAACACACCGCCGACGACGGCAGCCTTGACCCCCTTGCCCATCGGGCGTTCCCCCTCCCCGGCCGGGCCCACACGTCTCTTGAACGCGTTCAGACAGCCCAACGGCTGAGCACTCTACGCACACGCCCCCCGACTCCGCGCGTCGGTTTCCGATCAGTGCCCTGACAGAGATCACCCCGAGCCTGGCAGCTCAGCCTCACCAAGTCCCGCCTGCGCAGGCCCCCGTCAGTATGCACCCGGCCGATCGTGAGGGGGCCGTTACAGCCGATCTTGCTGGGACCGCCCTCCGCGTCGTCGCGGTGGACGATGCTCATCGTGCCCTTGCCCGAGCATGTGGCGTACACGCTGTACACGTCGGTCGGCGGGGTGAAGGCGGGCAGGTCGGCGGGGCCCGTTCCCTCGGTGACCGGTACCAGGATCTGCGCACCGCGTGGGAGGGACAGCTCCGGCTTCCCGGGCGAGCCCTCGGCTTCGGGGCCGGCGCTCCTGCCGTTGCTGGGGCGTGCCTTCGGGGCAGCGGTTTCTTCGTGGGCGGGGCCCGAGCAGGCGGTGGTGAGCAGCAGGAGCAGGAGCAGACCGCCGGGCAGTACCGGATTGCGACCCATGGGGGCACCTCTCACAAAGGCGCGTCCCAGCTCAGGGGCCGGGACGCGGTGTCGGGACGGACGGTGGCTAGACCCAGGTGTCCAGCCACATCCGGGAGCGCCAGTCGTCGATCGGGATGGCGGTGCCGGTGTACAGGGGCCAGAAGTAGATGAAGTTCCAGGCGATGAGGAGGGTGAGGACGCCGGCGGCGGTGGCGCCGGCTACGCGGCGGGTGTCGGTGCTGCGGGGCGGGCCGACGATGGCGCCCAGGAGCATGGCCACGGCCAGGCAGAGGAAGGGGAGGAAGACGATGGCGTAGAAGTAGAAGATGGTGCGTTCCTGGTAGAGGAACCAGGGGAGGTAGCCGGCCGCGATGCCGCAGGCGATGGCGCCGGCCCGCCAGTCGCGGCGGAACAGCCAGCGCCAGAGGACGTAGAGAACGGCGAAGCAGGCCAGCCACCACAGCATCGGGGTGCCCAGGGCCAGCACCTCCCGGGCGCACTTCTCGCCCGCGTCGGCCGGGCAGCCGTCCCTGCCGGGTGCCGGGGACTCGTAGAAGTAGGAGACCGGGCGGCCGGTGACGATCCAGCTCCAGGGGTTGGACTCGTAGGTGTGCGGCGAGGACAGGCCCACATGGAACTCGTAGACCTGGTTCTCGTAGTGCCACAGGCTGCGCCACCAGTCGGGGAACAGCCAGGACCAGTCGCTGCCCCTGCCGTTGCGGGTGGCCCAGTCGCGGTAGTAGCCGCCGGTGCCGTCGGACGGGGAGAGGATCCAGCCGATCCACGAGACGAAGTAGGTGAGCACCGCCACCGGGACGGTGGACAGGAAGGCCCAGCCCAGGTCGTGCCGCAGGACCGCGGTGCGGGGATGGTGGGCGCCCGCGACCCGGCGCGCGCCGACGTCCCACAGCACCGCCATGACACAGAACGCGGCCAGGATGTACAGGCCGTTCCACTTGGTGCCGATCGCCAGGCCCAGGAACAGCCCCGCCGCCAGCCGCCACGGCCGGAAGCCGATCCGGGTGGTCTCGGCGACATGCGCGTCCGGCACGGCACGCCCGTCGGCGTCCACCGGCAGCGCGGCCGCCAGCTTCGCGCGGGCCCGGTCCCGGTCGATCAGCAGACAGCCGAAGGCCGCCAGCACGAAGAACGTCAGCACGCCGTCGAGCAGCGCGGTGCGGCTCATCACGAAGTGCAGCCCGTCCACCGCCATCAGCGCACCGGCCAGGCAGCCCAGGAAGGTCGAGCGGAACAGGCGGCGGCCGATGCGGCACAGCATCAGCACCGACAGCGTGCCGAGCAGGGCGGTCATGAAACGCCAGCCGAACGGATCGAAGCCGAACATCAGCTCGCCCAGCCCGATGACGTACTTGCCGACTGGCGGATGGACGACATACGCCGCGTCCGTCGGGATGGGGACGTCCCCGGCGGATTCGAGGATCCGCTGGTTGGCGTTCTTGGGCCAGTTGACCTCGAAGCCGCGGTGGATCAGCGCCCACGCGTCCTTGGCGTAGTACGTCTCGTCGAATATCACCGCCTTGGGGCTGCCCAGGTTCCAGAACCGCAGCACCCCGGCCAGCAGGGTGACCAGCAGCGGGCCGCCCCACCCGGACCAGCGGGTGATCCGGTCGGCCAGCGCCGGCGGCACGGACAGGGTCGCCCACAGGCGGCCGGACGGCTCGGTGTACGGGGGGACCAGCCGGTCACGGACGTCTTCTCTGCCGGCGCTCGCGGACTTCGCCAGGTAGCCGAAGCGGCGCAGCCGCAGCTGCCACGCCGTCCGCTGCTCGAGCGGCGCCTGGTGCTGCCGGGTGTCCGTGGAGTCCGTGGACGACGCAGTACTGGTCACCGCGCCATCGTAGGGAACGGGGCTGTGTGAGTCCCGCGCATGGGCGGTATGCCCCGGCTGTGCCCCCTGCTGCGAGGATGGGGGGCGTGACCGGAACGCTCGTACTCGCAGGCACCCCCATCGGCGACGTCTCCGACGCCCCGCCACGGCTCGCCGAGGAGCTGGCCGCGGCGGACGTCGTCGCGGCCGAGGACACGCGGCGGCTGCGCCGGCTGACCCAGGCGCTCGGGGTGACGCCCAAGGGGCGCGTCGTGTCCTACTTCGAGGGCAACGAGTCCGCGCGCACCCCCGAGCTGGTGGAGGAGCTGGCCGGCGGGGCGCGGGTCCTGCTGGTGACCGACGCCGGGATGCCCTCGGTGTCCGATCCCGGGTACCGGCTGGTCGCGGCGGCGGTCGAACGGGACGTGCGGGTCACCGCGGTCCCCGGGCCGTCGGCCGTGCTGACCGCGCTCGCCGTCTCCGGGCTCCCGGTGGACCGCTTCTGCTTCGAGGGCTTCCTGCCGCGCAAGGCGGGGGAGCGGCTGGCACGGCTGCGGGAGGTCGCCGGTGAGCGGCGCACCCTCGTCTACTTCGAGTCCCCGCACCGGCTCGACGACACCCTCGCCGCGATGGCGGAGGTCTTCGGGGGTACGCGGCGGGCGGCGGTGTGCCGGGAGCTGACCAAGACGTACGAGGAGGTACGGCGGGGGGAGCTGGCCGAGCTGGCCGCCTGGGCAGCCGAGGGGGTGCGCGGCGAGATCACCGTGGTGGTGGAGGGCGCACCGGACAAGAGCGGCGAGGAGGTCGGCGCCGAGGAGCTGGTGCGGCGGGTCCGTGTGCGGGAGGAAGCGGGGGAGCGGCGCAAGGAGGCGATCGCGGCGGTCGCGGTGGAGGCGGGGGTGCCGAAGCGGGTGGTGTTCGATGCGGTGGTCGCCGCGAAGCGGGAGGGGGAGGGCGGCGGCCGGTAGGGGGTGGTGCGGGTGCGATGCCGGGTGCGGGCGGTCGGGGGTTGCTCGCGCATCCCCGCGCCCCTGCAGCGGAGCTGCAGCACAGCCGGATTGACAGGGGAAGGGCCCTCGTAGGATCGGGGGTATGCCTTCCAGCGACGAGAAGAGTGGCGAGAAGAGCGGCGGGAAGAACGCCGCGCCGCCTCTGCCCGAGCCCCTGCGGGTGGCCGTTGCCGACTCGCACACGCATCTCGACATGCAGGGCGGCACCGTGGACGAGGCGCTGGCCAAGGCCGCGGCGGTCGGGGTGACGACCGTGGTGCAGGTCGGCTGTGATCTCAACGGGTCGCGCTGGGCCGCGGAGACCGCCGCCGCGTACGAGCCGGTGCACGCCACCGTCGCACTGCACCCCAACGAGGCGCCGCGGATCGTGCACGGCGACCCCGACGGCTGGTCGCGCCAGGGCCCCCGGCGGCCCGGCGGGGACGCGGTGCTGGACGAGGCGCTCGCGGAGATCGACCGGCTCGCCGCCCTGCCGCAGGTCAAGGGCGTCGGCGAGACGGGGCTCGACTACTTCCGGACCGGGCCGGAGGGCAAGGAGGCGCAGGAGAGATCGTTCCGCGCCCATATCGAGATCGCCAAGCGGCACGGCAAGACGCTGGTCATCCACGACCGCGACGCCCACGCCGATGTGCTGCGGGTGCTGAAGGAGGAGGGCGCGCCCGAGCGCACCGTCTTCCACTGCTACTCCGGCGACGCCGAGATGGCGAGGGTCTGCGCCGAGGCCGGGTACTTCATGTCCTTCGCCGGCAATGTGACCTTCAAGAACGCGCAGAACCTGCGCGACGCGCTCGCCGTGGCGCCGCTGGAGCTGGTGCTGGTGGAGACGGACGCGCCGTTCCTGACGCCGGTGCCCTACCGGGGGCGGCCCAACGCCCCCTATCTGGTGCCGGTGACCGTGCGGGCCATGGCCGCCGTGCGCGGAATCGACGAGGACGCGATGGCCGCCGCCCTCGCGGCCAACACCGCACGCGCCTTCGGTTACTGACTTACTGACCGCGCTCCAGGCCGCTGCCGAGCCGCGAGCGGCACCACTCGCGCGTACGTTCCGTAGTCGTGCCGCTTTGGAGAGTGACCGGCGCTCCGCTAGGTTCTGGGGCCCGAGCCGGACCCCCTAAGGCCCTGGAGCGTGTCGGCGTGAGCAACGCGCGGTTCGAGACGTACGAGACGGATGCGACGGTCGGCGATCTGCACTCGGCGGAGACCGTCGGGTACGGACACGGATACGGCATCCCCGGCCCGCCCGGCGAGGACACCCGCCGGTCCGACACGTACCGGCCCGCGTACGAGCGGACATTGCAGGAGGGGGCGCTCCAAGGGCAGTCACCCCCGGAGCCGACTCTGCTCGAGCGCACGCTGGTGGAGCAGACCCTCGCCCAGCGGGCCCAGCAGCCGCAGCAGACCCTCGCCCGGCAGCCCACCGAGCCCGCGCTGCCCCGCCGGGCCGCCCTCGACCCGGCAACCGGCCCGGCGGCCGGCCCGGCGGCCGGGCCCGCGCGGAACGGGCACCGGCGCCGTGCCCGGTACGCCGAGCGGGCCGAAGGGATGCGCCGGCTGCTGCCGCAGGCGCTGGTCGTCGCCTGCCTCACCGGCGGCACCGCCGCCTTCCTCGCCGAGGACAAGGAGATCGAGCTCGATGTCGACGGCACGCCCCGCACCCTGCACACCTTCGCCGACGACGTCACCGAGCTGCTGGCCGACGAGGGCATCCAGGTCGGGCCGCACGACGTGGTGAGCCCCGGCCCCGGCGAGGACCTGGAGCACGGCGACGAGATCGAGGTGCGCTACGGGCGCCCGCTGATCCTCACCCTCGACGGAGAGCGGCGCGAGGTGTGGACGACCGCGCACACCGTGGAGGGGGCGCTGCGGCAGCTGGGCGTGCGCGCGGAGGGCGCGTACGTATCGACCTCGCGCTCCCGGCGCATCGGGCGGGAGGGGCTCGCGCTGGATGTGCGCACCGAACGCACCGTGACCGTGATGGCGGACGGGCGCGCCCGCACCGTGCGCACCAACGCGGCGACCGTGCGGGAGGCGGTGGAGCAGGCCGGGGTCACCCTGCGCGGCCTGGACACCACCTCCGTGCCGCCCGGCAGCTTCCCCCGCGACGGGCAGACCGTCACCGTGCTGCGGATCACCCGCACCCGGGAGGTCCACGAGGAGCCGATCCCGTTCCACGAGGTGCGCGCCGAGGACCCCTCGCTGCTGCGCGGCACCGAGGTCGTCGAACGGCCGGGGCAGCCCGGCCTGCGCCGGATCACCTACTCCGTGCGCACGGTCAACGGGGTCCGGCAGAAGCCGCGCCGGCTGCACGCGGAGGTGGTGCGCGAACCCCGGGTGCAGGTGGTGAAGGTGGGGACGAAGACCCCGCCGGCCTCGGTGGCCGGCGCCGACCGCCTCGACTGGGGCGCCCTCGCGGCCTGCGAGTCCGGGGGCCGGCCGGACGCGGTGGACCCCTCGGGGACGTACGGCGGGCTGTACCAGTTCGACACCGCCACCTGGCAGGCGCTCGGCGGGCAGGGGCGGCCCCAGGACGCCTCTCCGGCGGAGCAGACGTACCGGGCGAAGAAGCTGTACCTGCGCAGCGGCACCAGCCCTTGGCCGCACTGCGGGTCCCGCCTGGGGGGCTGACCGGCCGGGGCGGTCCCGGACGCCCCGTACCCTTGTGCCGTGAGCAGCCCCACCCCCGACGCCCTTCTCGGGCCCGCCGACATCCGTGAACTGGCGGCCGCCCTCGGCGTGCGCCCCACCAAGCAGCGCGGCCAGAACTTCGTGATCGACGCCAACACGGTCCGCCGGATCGTGCGCACCGCCGAGGTGCGCCCGGACGACGTGGTCGTCGAGGTCGGCCCGGGGCTCGGCTCGCTCACCCTGGCGCTGCTCGAGGTTGCCGACCGGGTCACGGCCGTGGAGATCGACGACGTGCTCGCCGCCGCGCTGCCCGCCACCGTCGCCGCCCGGATGCCCGAGCGCGCCGACCGGTTCGCGCTGGTCCACTCCGACGCCCTGCACGTCACCGAGCTGCCGGGCCCGGCCCCGACCGCGCTGGTCGCCAACCTCCCCTACAACGTGGCCGTCCCGGTGCTGCTGCACATGCTGGAGACCTTCCCCAGCATCGAGCGCACCCTGGTCATGGTCCAGGCGGAGGTCGCCGACCGGCTCGCCGCCGCACCCGGCTCCAAGGTGTACGGGGTGCCGTCGGTCAAGGCCAACTGGTACGCGGAGATCAAGCGGGCCGGGGCCATCGGGCGGAACGTCTTCTGGCCCGCCCCGAACGTCGACAGCGGGCTGGTGTCGCTGGTCCGCCGCGCCGAGCCGCCGAAGACCACCGCCTCCCGGCAGGAGGTGTTCGCCGTCGTCGACGCCGCCTTCGCCCAGCGCCGCAAGACGCTGCGGGCCGCGCTGGCCGGCTGGGCGGGCTCGGCCGCCGCCGCCGAGGCCGCGCTGGTCGCGGCGGGCGTCTCCCCGCAGGCGCGCGGCGAGTCGCTCACCGTGGAGGAGTTCGCCCGTATCGCCGAGCACGCCCCGAACAAGGAGTCCGGTCCGCAGTGAGCGTCACCGTCCGCGTCCCCGCCAAGGTCAACGTCCAGCTCGCGGTCGGCGCCGCCCGCCCCGACGGCTTCCACGACCTGGCCAATGTCTTCCTCGCGGTCGGCCTCTACGACGAGGTCACGGTCACCGGGTCCGACGAGCTGCGGGTGACCTGCTCCGGGCCGGACGCCGGTCAGGTGCCGCTGGACGAGAGCAACCTCGCCGCCCGCGCGGCCCTCGCCCTCGCCGAGCGCACCGGCCGTGAGGCGCGCGTGCATCTGCACATCGACAAGGACATCCCCGTCGCCGGCGGCATGGCGGGCGGCAGCGCGGACGGCGCCGCGGCCCTGCTGGCCTGCGACGCGCTGTGGGGGACCGGAGTTTCCCGCGAGGAACTCCTTGAGATCTGCGCCGAGCTGGGCAGCGATGTGCCGTTCAGCCTGGTCGGCGGGGCCGCGCTCGGCACCGGGCGGGGCGAGAAGCTGACGGAGCTGGAGGTCGGCGGCACCTTCCACTGGGTCTTCGCGCTGGCCGACCGGGGCCTGTCCACCCCGGCGGTCTTCCGCGAGTTCGACCGGCTGGCCGAGGGCCGGGACATCCCGGATCCGGTGGCCTCGCAGCCGCTCCTCGACGCCCTCGCCAAGGGCGACGCGGACGCGCTCGCCGAGTCCGTGACGAACGACCTCCAGCCGGCCGCGCTGTCGCTGTTCCCGGAGCTGGCCGCGACCCTGGACGCCGGACGCGCGGCCGGAGCGCTCGCCGCCCTGGTCTCCGGGTCCGGCCCCACCACGGCCTTCCTCGCCCGCGACGCCGAGTCGGCGGCCGCCGCGCC